>JAWBSH010000002.1 GCA_038843015.1 Zestosphaera sp.
GACTTATAGACAGGTTCTAAGCAGAGACTAAAGAGCTGTTATGCTCTTAACTGTACTGAGGAAACTGAAGACCATCAACGCCGCGGAAACAAGGGAACACACCAGGAATAAAATTGGTGTTCGGCGACACCTAAATTGACTACGCAGTCAGTCTCAGTACAGCGACACTAGCCACGAAAATCACAACCCACTCTATGAGGGACCTCCTGAATATCTTGAAGCCGTCTAGAGGAGGCAGAGGTAAGAGATTGAAGAAAGCTATCCAGGCGTTGATTCTCATTACGTAGTACAGCACATCAGTAACTATTGGTGTGCTCGGGATAGTCATGAGGACCACCCACGTAGTGATCCCTACAGCTATGTTTGTGAGAGGACCTGACTCTGCTACTCTCAACTCAGCGAGAGGGTTTACGTGACCCCAGTACCCGTAAATCACTACAGCGCCGGGAGCCGCGAACAGTACTGGTAGCTTAGCTACAGTGTTGATTAAGGCTATAGCCAGGGTTATGAGTAGTCCTAAATACCACGCCCTATACCTGGCTTCAAGGTCGTAAGCTCTAGCGACCTGTCTGTGAGCTAGCTCGTGGAGTATGAAGGCAGACCCAACACCTACCGAGGAATACACTAGGCTTAAAGGCAGTCTCTCAGGACCCGGGCTCATGAACAGAGCGAAAGAGAAGCTCAAAACAACCCAAGAAGCGAAGAAATCGAAGACCTCACTCCTCAATCTGAAGTAGAAACCCCTATTTCGGTAGACTAGATATGTCATCACGACCACTACAAAGATTAAGGCAATTCTAATTATAAGTGTTAATGAAGTAATGTATTTAGTAGGGCGGTCGAGACATTGAGTAAGGAGAGGAAGTACGGACTACTCACAGAGAAACAATACGAGGTACTCAAGCTAAGAGCTGAAGGGAAAACACAGAAGGAAGTAGCTGAAATTATGGGAACTACTAGAGAGAACGTTTCAGTCATAGAGAAGAACGCACTAAGGAAAATAAGACTAGCTGAAGAGACCCTGAAAGTCTATAAAGACTTAATGAAGGCGGGCGAGATAATCATAGAGCCGGGAACCCACCTAGTCACGATACCTCAGAAGCTAGTCCAGCTAGCAGACGAGAAGGGAGTCAAGCTGAGAGGAAACTTCACCACAATATACGACTACATAAGAATGAACGCCTCAGAAAACATTGAGGGAGTTAGGGTAGTCAAGCCCATAAAAATAATTGTCTTCAGAGACGGAACATACCAAGTAACGAAAACTTAAGAAACTGACGAAGAACTAAACACGCACATCAACCTCAGCAAGCACTCTAGCAAGAAGACTAGAAAATAGCGAGTAAGCAACGTAAGACACTACCGGAGAAGTCGCTGAAGCCGCCGCAACGTAAATGTAGGGAATCAAACCATGAAAGACCAAGAATAAATACAACGCCAAGCTCGAGTAAGTCATGATACCTGAAATAACTAAAGGCAAAAACAACAACTGAGAAACAGGGTCTAAGACAGGTAAGCCACCACGCAAGTACACCTCAGACGCGGGCTCCTGAGACTTAGCCCTCCTAAGTAACAAAACCGCAGTAAGCAGAACGATAAAGACGGAAAACACGCACGCAGGCGCAACAACTAAAACCCCTAAAAACACAGCGAAGTCAGCACTTAAGGAAGCCGCCAAAACACTCACGACAGACACGACTACTAAAGACGCGATAACGTACTTAAGCATCAAGACCCTACTGAAGAAACTCAAGTCAATTAAGTAAACCCTGTAAACCCACAAGTACTTCAAGTCATTAGCGAGCAACTCTCTAATAAACCCCACGTAAGCCCCCACACCCAAAGCAACTACGATAGGTATCAGATACTGCTCAACCAACTCAACCAAGTACTCCTGAGGTAAGAAACCCCTAACGAGGAAAGCCGCCGCCAAACTCCCCAGAAACAGAGGCAGGTACTTCCTAAACATTAAGCGAGGACTATAGACCGTGAACTCAAGCACGACACGCCTCAAAGCATCAGAAGGCGAACTCCAGCTAACGAGAACATCCCTCCTCAAAACCTTCTTAAGGTCTCTCAAGAGCCTAACCTCATAAACGTCTCTGAAGCTAGTGAAATCACTTACATCGAGCCAGCCACCAGCGAAGAAAACAACTAACAAGAAAAAGCAAAACACGATAAGAAAGTAAGCCAGGAAACTAGCGTAACCCACTAACTCATAGAGACTCAACACAATAAAGTACAACCAAGTAATAGGGTAGCTCAAGAAAGGAGAAACGAATAAGCCGCCGAACAAGAACGAGTTAAAGAGAGAGTGAAGCACCCCAAAAACAATATAAGCCTGAACGACTACGGACACGATACTCAAGCGACCGAGCCTACGTAAAACCCTCGAGGAAATAAAGAATATGGGGTCAAGCACCAACATCACGTAAGTAAATAAGTAAATCAACATGAAGAAAAACCAGGGAATAATGAAGGAGATAAGTACGGCCATAGGAACTAAAGACACCAGAACGAACGCGGCGATCCCTAAGCCTATGCCAGCGTAAATCTCCCTAACATGTAATGGCTGGTAAAGAACAAACTCGAAGTCAGGCGGCACCACCACCAGACTCTCACGCACGTAATACTGAGTAAATGTGAGAACTAGTATTAAGGCTGACACGACATCAAGTACCGCGCCCGGCAACCACCATTCAGGAAGGCTAGGGTCAAGCGGGTTAGTGACTGAACCAGCGTACCTATAGACAACGAAGAGCATATTGAGTAAGACCACACCGTAAATAATTGCTGCACCAATAATCCCTGGCTTCTTATAGAGTTTTCCAGGCCTGTACTGCCTCCACAAAGACGCGAGCTGATTAAGAAAAACTATCTTAGCTATCTTAACGGCTCCCCTCAACACTCCTCCCCAGAATCTTCATGTAGAGGTCCTCAAAACTAGCTCTCTCCCCAGCCAACCTCATGATGGCGTCCATACTACCCTCAACAACCATCTTACCCTTATTAATTATGCCGACATCCGTGCAGACACCCTCAATCAAAGAAAGCATGTGACTAGACAAGAGAAACGCAACACCCTCCTCAGACGCAAGCCTCTGCACGACCTTCTTAAACATAAACTGAGAGTCTATCTCGATATTAGTTAGCGGCTCATCCATGACTAAAATCCTAGGCCTGACGAGAAGTGAAGCAACAATAGCAGTCTTCTGGAGACTGCCGCGAGATAAAGTCCTTATAGGCTTCTTTAAGTCCCCCTCAAGATTAAAGACCTCAACATAGTACTTAACGTCAGCCTCAACCTCACCCCTACTATAGCCCCGGAGAGCCGCAACATAATACATAAACTCAAGAGGAGTCAAGTAGCTAGGGAGATTAGGATAATCAGGAACATACCCAACCCTCCTCAAAGCCTCAACCCTCCTCAAACGAACGTCAAATCCATCAACAAAGACACGCCCGGCATCAGGCTTAAGCAAACCAACAACAACCCTCAACGTAGTAGTCTTCCCAGCACCGTTAGGACCAACCAAACAGTAAACCCTGCCAAAACCAACAGTAAAAGAAAGACCATCAACAGCAACAACATCACCAAACTTCTTAACCAAACCCTCAACAACAATAGCTGACGAAGCCTTCGAAACCAACAGATCGTCCCAATATCTATATCGTGCATCAATTTTTAAGGCAACTAACAATTGGTACGAGAAATTTTATGAAAGCTTACTCTATTTTATTATTCTTCTCTAATTAACGTATATACGAAAACACCCCACCCACAAGTCTCAAGTATTTGAAATACTAAGTACGTGTATGAAATTTCCGTCCCTGAAGCTGACTGAATAAAAGTTTGTGCAAGGCTAGAAACTATTAGTAGAATTAGAAACACTAGCATACCCCTGTGAAACCTAGAATTAACCACTCTCTGCCATTGATAGAATAGAGTGAAGGCAACTAACTCTAATATTATCTTAAGACCTATAAGGGTCAGGTACAGAGACCTAACAATCATCTCTAACTGCGTCAGCTCACTCAAAATCTTCTCACCCTAAGGAGCATCATGTTCTCAAAACACCTCATTTCAACTCTTCTCGGAGCCAGAATTCTCTCAAGGACCTTGCCCAGCAAAAGAGCACTCTCTTCCGAAATCGCAGTAACAACGGAATTCACCACGTCTTTCTCAACAGTTAACCTGAACTCCAGCACCTTCCCCTCAAGCTTCAATAACTCCAGCAGTTTTCTTAGAACCTCACTAACATCAGTAAACTCACCTCCGAACACCTGAATTAGGCTTTTATAGAGCTCACTTACGTAGTCTACATACCTACTCACTAGCTCCGCATCACTCGATACGATCTTCGCCAAGTACGTGTATTCTGCAGACGAAACCCATATCATGGGGTAAGACCTTGTACTCTCGTGCAATAACATGAACTCCACGTATCTACGCATAAGCGTAGTAATACCGACACCTAACTCACTAGCCCTCTTATTAAGCTTCTTTACTAGCTCCTCATCAATTCTTAAACTAACCAGAACCTTAGGTATATCTAGCTACCTCCTAATTCAAATGCTTTTATTCTTTAAATACTTAAGAATCACTTCAGCAAACTTCTCAGGCGTCAAAGCATCATTAGTCAAGAGTTGATTATTAGATAAATTCAAAGAACTCAAAATACGAGCCACTTGCGGTGGTCTGACAAAAGCTCTCGCCAATATATCACTCTCTAGAAAGACCTCACTAGTCGGCCCGTCCAGTATAATTCTTCCTTCAGACATAACTACAGTTCTCCTCGCGTACCTAGCTACTATCTCCATTTCATGCGTAATTATTATCACCGTGTGACCGCGCTCATTAAGTCTCTTCAGAAACTCCATTATCTCTAGCGACTGCCTCCAGTCTTGACCGGTAGTTGGCTCATCTATTATTAAGATCTTAGGCCTCAGCGCTAGGATAGAGCCTATAGCAATTCTCTGTCTAAGTCCTTTAGGTAGGAAGAAGGGTGACTGATTAAAGTGTTCTTCAGAAAGACCAACGATTTTAGCTGCTTCCAGAACTCTCTGCCTTACCTCATCTTCAGGTAGCAGTAGATTTCTCGGGCCAAACGCCAGCTCATCAAAAACCGTAGAATTGAATATCTGATGGTCGGGGTTTTGAAAGACATATCCTACGGAGGTAGCCAGCTCCTTAACCCTCATGTCCTTAGTATCCCTACCATATATCAAGATCCTACCCCTTGCAGGCTTTAGCAAGCCGGCAATGCATTTAGCCAGTGTGGTTTTCCCAGACCCATTCTGGCCTATTAAGCCTATGAATTCTCCCTCATCTACTGACAAGCTAACCCCGTTTAAGGCTAGAGTGCCGTCTCTGTATACGTACGTCAGGTCCTCAACCCTAATTGCTTCCCTAGTCATGGCTAAGCAACCTCCTAATAACTTCAAGTCCTTCATCAAATCTTAAGGGCACTCTTCCAGAGTAGAGACCACCCCTCCTTAACTCATTCAGCACTACCATAAACTCAGGCGGATTAACGTGGTTTGCCAAGAGAAAGTCTATATCATCAAAAAATTCTCGCGGGTCTGCGTCTTTAACTATCCTCCCCTTATTTAAGAGGATAAAACGAGTAGCTAACGGAGCTATATCTTCCAATCTATGCTCTATCACAATTATAGTAGAGTTGAGCTCTTCTCTGAGCCTCTTCAAAACTTCTAATACCTCAGCCTTCCCTAAAGGATCTAACATAGAGGTAGGTTCATCAAGAATAATCACCTCAGGCTTCATAGCTAGGATAGCCGCTATAGCTACCCTCTGCTTCTGACCTCCCGAGAGCTCGTAAGGAGGTTTATCTAGTAAGTCTTCACTGAGCTTGGTGAGCTTTAAAGCCCATAAAATCCTCCTACTAATTTCATCGATGTCTAGACCTAAGTTCTCGGGACCGAAAGCTATCTCTTCTTCAACAGACATAGTTAAGAACTGGCTTTCAGGATCTGAAAAGACTAACCCGACTCTCCTACTGACCTGACTTGGATGAAGCTTCCTAGAATCCTCACCGAATATGAGGACCTCACCCCTCATCACACCCTGATAGTTATGAGGTATCAGAGCATTCATAGACATAGCCAACGTCGTCTTACCAGACTCGTTAGGTCCCGTAATACACACAAACTCACCTCTATGTATTGTTAGGTTAATGTCTGCTAAGGCCCAGTCATTCATTAGTGAGTACTTCCAGTAATAATTGCGAAATTCTATCACAGGCGTGCCCAAATCAAGACACCCCTAAAGCACGCGCTAACACTCCTAAAACGAGCGAGTTGCTAGTGCTTAAGACCGCTGTGGTAAGTTTAAGATACAGCAGAGCTAGTAACATGAATACCATCAAAGCGATAACCAGCAAGTCTCTCAACCTCACCTCATACTTACTCAGCATATACTCGGTCCTCCTAGAGTCCCTCCATCCAGCAAAACTGAAACCTCTAGCGTCTAGAGCATTAGAGACTTCATCAGTTCTTCTTAGCGCCAGACTCATCAAAGGCACTATATAGAGTCCAAACTTCTTTATCTTGTGTGTTAGGGGGAGTTCTCCCATATCTAGAGCCCTGGCTTTCTCAGCCTCACGTATAGTGTTGAAGTCTATTATGGAGAGACCTATCGACCTAAGAGCTAAGCCAGCAGTATAAGAGATCACGTAGGGAAGCCTCAACCACCTCAAACCAAGTATGATGTCTCTTTCTCTGCTCACAGACAAAAAGTAAATTATTATTAGTATACCCCAAAACATTCTGCAGTACACTGAAAAAGCCCAAGCAATATTCTCCCAAGACACTATGATAGGACCTAACCTCCCAACAACATGATAGTCTGGAGAGTAACCCCCGAAGAAAGTGTACGCTATGAAGATTATCCAAAAGATATTAAGCATTATCGTCGTATAAAACCTGAGTATACTTACGTCTATTCTACTCAAGTAAAAAATAATTAAGAGTACGAAGATCCCTACTAGATTCCAGTCTGGCGAGTCAATCAACAAAGGATACACCGAAACTATTAGCAAGAAAAATGTCTTGACGATTGGGTGAAAACTATGGACTGGGGATTCCAGCGGTAAGTAGCCTAGAAGAGTTCTCTTCATACGCGAGCTTCTCAGACTCATTAGAAAACCCTCTCAAGCCCACCAACCCTTACAGAAAGCCCTGTGCCTTACAACCAACGGCGAGAGCGCCTTAAGCAATATAGCGCCAAACACTAGTGATGGAATCCCATTACCTATAACCCATCCACTAAAGAATAGCGGGACAGAAGCCACAGTTATCAAACCAAACCACTGAAGCGCTGTAACCGCCCAGAAAGCCCCCAGAAAGTTATTTACTATGACCGCAGACCAGATAAAGTGAATCCAGTCTCTAGAGCTTTTAAGACTAGGATCTAGCTTCAAAGCCCTGAAGACCCAAGCAGGCAGAAAACCTTGAATGAAGTTAGAAGGGAAGTACGCAACACTAACGTATAGGGGGGCACCAGCTAAGCTATTGCTTATGAAGGGGAAGAGACCGCCAGCAAGAACTCCCCACATACCGAACCAGATACCGCCCACAGCCTGCACAGCAACCCCCGGCCAGAAACCAGTCACTCCATACCCTAACGGTATTGCTATACTGCCGAAAGTTCCGGCAACCGCCCCAACACCTATCAACAAAGCAAAGACCGTTATATGGACTGTGCCGGGCTTCCTAATCTCCCCTTCAACTAATTCCCAAACAGATTTAGCTTGAGGCACAAAGACACCTCGTTAAGTACAAGATAAGATCATTAAAAAATCTAAGTAATACAATGTAATACAACTGAAAACCTAATCTCTTAAAACGAGAAATAAACGTAGTGAAACGCCTGAAGAGTCTTCATAGTGTGTTCTATTAACGAGAACTCATAACTAATAGCGTCCTCAAACTCCCAGAAAGACGGACTCTCAAGATTTATCTTTTTGGTGTCCCTCATGATTATTTAGGTGGTTGAGAGTTGAAGAGAGTAGTAGTCGTCCCGTTCGCGTCCAGACTTCACGGAGAGCTCTATTACTCGTCCGTATATGACGTGCTGAGGAGCCATATCCTGAGAGCAGGTGTGAACGTGAAGGTCTTGCCGCCAGTGACTGACAATGAAGATATAGAGTCTCTCGCGCGCGAGAATAGCGATGCCGTACCAGTTTTTGCTGTCTTGACAGGCGGCACAAGCAGACTCATGCGTAAATTCGCGTCAGTAGCTAATTACGGTGTGGTGTTATTCTTGGCACACGGCGAGCACAACAGCTTGCCGTCCGCTATATCTGCTAGAGTGAAGATGAGTATGGCAGGAATTAAGACTTGGTTACTCCACTGCAGGGAAGTAGGCTCGGTCGAGTGCCCGAACAAGATCTGGCGTGCGGTGAATATAGCTGAGGCGATCGCGTCACTCCTTAACTCGCGAGTCTTGTTAATAGGTCCCTACGCGGAGAAGCCTGAAAACGCGGAAGATTTCGAAAAACGCTTCAACTCAGTAGTTGACGTGATGACTGTCAACGAATTAACATCAATGCTAGAGTCTGCAAGAAGCGACTACGTTGAGCACTTCTTAAGAACTTTTGAAAATGCAGAACATAAGCTACTGAAAAACAAGTTGATTGAAGTCGCCAAGCTATACGCTGTCATCAGGTCTGTATTCGAGGAACGCAATTACGACGGGGCCGCGCTAGATTGCTTCCCGTACCTCATAAAACACGGCGTGACTCCCTGCCTAGCGCTGTCCCTACTGAACGCGGAAGGCCTAGTAATAGCGTGTGAGGGAGACTTAGTAGCGTTAACCCTCATGCTGATCTCTAAGAAACTCAGTGGCGTGAGTGGCTGGATCGCTAACGCGTCAATGTTTGAAGACAGGAAAGCTTACTTCGCACACTGCACTATAGCGCTCAACATGATTAAAAACCCAGTAATTCTCTCCCACTTCGAGTCAGGATATCCATACTCCATAACTGGAGAACTAAAAAACGATACCTACACGATCACGTCACTAAGTCCAGACTACAGCACCATGATCGCGTCACTAGGACGCTTAGTAGAGAGTGGAATGCTACACGAGTCTATGTGCAGGACACAAGCAGTAATTGACCTCAACCTCCGCACAGAAGAAATACCTATGGTAGCAGTCTCTAACCACCACGTACTAATACCTGGTGACGTTCGAGAAGAACTGAGAATCATTGCCTCACTGCTCGGGATCAACTACGCAGAATACAGAGACCTCATTAAGACAACGTGACACGCTACACTCCCCTAGGTATTAAGTCTACGTAACCGTCTCTTGAGATAACCTCAAACTCTACCTCATAGATTTTCTCGGGCGTGCCAGACTTTAAGAAACTCCTCACATCGCCCGTGAAGACTACCTCACCGTTCTTGAGCCCCACTACACAGTCCACGTAACTCAACAGAGGATTTAACTGATTAGAAGCCACTAAGACTACCCTACCATCTCTGCTTAAAGTCCTCAAGTGCTTCAGCAAGATCAGCTGGAATCTCACATCTATGTGTGAGAGAGGCTCATCAAGAGCTACTACCCTAGAATTTCTTGAGAGTCCCTTCACTAGCAGGGTCCTGCTCAACTCACCACTACTCACTCTACTCAGCCTCCTCCTCAGCAACTTACTCAACTCAAACAACTCAACATACTTCTCGAGCAGACCCTCGTCAATCATCGGGTCACTCAATATTAGGTCCCCGACAGTCATGTCAGGCATTACGTCAACTAGGGGAGGCACGTAAGTCACTAGCCTCGCCCTCTCCTCAGCACTAACAGCACGCAAGTCTTTATTGAGTATCCTCACAAAACCTTCATAACTCACTAGCCCTGAGAGAGCCTTAAGCAACGTAGTCTTCCCGGCACCGTTAGGACCAACTACCGCGACAACACCGCTACCGAAAGAGAAACTAACCTCCTTAATGATTTGTGTGCCATTATAAGAAACACTCAGCCCGAGAACCTCAAGAACCATACTTCCTCAACTCAAGTATAGCTAGACCCAACACCGGCGCGCCAATCATTGAAGCAATGACGTTAACGGGTATCTCAACACCACTCACTAAAGTCTTGCCGAGAAGGTCAGATGAGGTAAGTAGAAGTGACCCTAAAACCACAGAAGCTGACGCAACAAAAGCTATGTCGCTGGTTTTAAGAAGCCTCCTAGAAATGTGCGGCGCCGCCAAACCAACAAAACCTATCACCCCGAACCAAGCAACCGTGAGTGAGGCTGTCAGGGAAGCCAGTAGCGTAGAGTACCTCCTTAACTTAGCCGGGTCTCGCCCCAGCTGCCTCACGAAATCGTCACTGACTTGAAGATTATTGAGTGGGTGCCTAACGAACAACACGTAGCTCGCGACCAGCAATAACGAGGAAACTAACAAGACTAGAACGTCTGCAGATGGACTCACGAAAGAACCCATGCTCCACGCGATCAACTTGTGTATGTCGCGAGAGATGAAATACTGCGGTAAGAGAGAAGCTGAGTAGAAGAAAGTACCTACCGCAACCCCCGCCAACACTAGAGACGTAGGCGTCATACCGGCCCTCGAAGCTATGAAGAGAGTCATTGAATACGCGATCAACCCGCCTAAGAAAGCAGTAAGGGACCTAACACCGATCCCTAGAGGGTGTGTTAAGTAACTAGTGAGAGATAAGGTTAGGGAGACCGTGAATAAAGCTCCTGAAGAAACACCCAGTATGTATGGGTCTGCTAACGGGTTCTTAGTACTCAATTGCATCAAGTATCCTGAGAGAGCTAGTGTAGCACCAACAATAACAGCCGTTAAAGCTCTCAAGACTCTATATCCTTCAATACCTAAATCACCAAGAACTAACTGGGTGACGCCGGAAACCAAGACTTCCAGAGGATTCATTACTCTGTAACCCAAGCTTAAGTGAGTGAGGAAAGCAAGAGTTAGCAAGAGAACTAATACGGAAAATACCGTGAGAAACCTTCTCCTCCTCCAGAAAATAAACGACTTCACGTGACTCATGCTAAAAACATCACCGACTAACCTAACGTGAGTCCCCACTCACTAACAACACTTTCGTCAACAAAACTAGGAACTTGAGTTATGTTGTAGGCTCCAGGATAGAGAATCCTAGCTAAGATCTCAACAGCTAGGCCCAGTCTAGGGCCCGGGCGAGACACTATATCCTCGACCTCACCACCCAACACGTATATCCTCCCCTCCCTAACAGCAGTAATGTTACTCCAGCCAGGTCTCGAAGTAATCATGCTTATCAAGTCTTGAGGACTGCCGAACATGCCGTAATTATAGCTTAATAAAATCACGGAAGGATTCAAGTCTATAACTGACTCAGGACTAGCCACAAACCACGAGAGACTAGTATTCCCGAAAATGTTCTCCCCGCCAGCGTAAACCACGATACTGTTCTGGAAAGTATTCCCCCCTAGAGTCCAGTAATCAGGGAAGATCTCCCAATAAACACGAACTTTAGCTACTCCCGTGAGGTTGAGGTAGTTAGTGACTCTCAAGTAAGTACTCATGACCTTACCAGTTATATTGTTTAGCAACTCTAACGCCGCGTCAGCCCTATTCATGATCAGACCTAAAGACATGATAGCATTATAGATATCTCCAAGGTCCTCAACCCTAACAACATAAACACAAACACCTAAATCTGTTAAGGTCTTAACGTACTTCTCTAGCTGGGCTGAGTAAGTGAGGAACACTATGTCTGGCTTGAGACTAACTATTAACTCTACGTTAAGCGTGAAAGCATCTCCGACAACCTTGACTACGCCCCTACTAACTAGCTCGTTAAGGACAGGCGGGTAATTAGAGAACCTATCAACACCAACGACCCTATCACCCAAACCTAAAGAAAACAAGACCTCCGTTAACGAAGGACCCACTGAAACAACTCTTAAAGGTTCGTACTTAACGAAGACACTCCTCCCTATGCTGTCAGTCATTACGAGAGGATACTTGAGTTCCTTAAACCTACTACTAAGTTCTTCATACCTTAGCTGCAGGTCCTTAATCAAGTCACTTATTTCTTTAGTTCTCCCACTAAGCGAGGTAACAACTCCCTGAAGCTCGGAAACGTTAGCTTGAACTCTACTAATAGCTAACTCCTGCTTTAAGAGGATTTCTCTAACCTCGTTGACCAGCATATAGTTGACCGCGAAAGAAACAACACTGAACGCAAGAACTATTAAAAGCAACACGACATAGATTCTCTGGCTTACCATATTGGATACCCTATCCAATAAATGAACAAAGACTAATAAGCTTTTCGGTCTCAAAACTCAAATAGTGGTGCTGAGAATATTACGCACAGTCACGAACGAAATAAACCACGCTACAGGCCCTAAGAAGAATATGAAAGCAGAAATCAAGACTAGAACACCCGCGATAACAAACCTCTTATTATTTAGTACGTGCCCTAACTTATCAAAGATTAGAAAGAACCCTACATAAACTAGCAGGTTAGTGACTAGAACACCTAAAGATAGTGAATAAATAACTATCAAAACAGTAATGTTAGACGCTATTAAGTAAATAGCGAGTGATATAGTTAATTGAATAGCCGCTAATGTCAGGGTCGCTACAGTCCCAGCAAAAACCATGGTTAGTGAAGCACCTAAGTTAACTCCTTGATTCTCTAGTTCTCTCAGAGAAGGAATCATCTCGCCAAACACTGCATACAACCACATCAGAAAACCGATCATGAAACCCAACGTAATCAGCTGAATTTGAGGACTCAACAGTAAGAGAGGTAACTCCCTACCTAAGTCAAAAAAGTTGCGCTCACCCGTGAAGAAAGAACTCAAATACACCCCTATCAACCACCACAAAAGCGAGAAAAACAAGATACTCTCAAGTAGTGTAGCAATTACTAGGTACTTAGAAGCTCTGTAAAAGCCTGCTAGCCACCCGCGTTGCGTCCCGTAACTAAACTCACTCATAACTATTACCGTAGATAATTACTTAAGCAGGAAATTATAGCTTACTCAATAATCTTCTTCAGGTTCTTCACAGCAACTCCTAAAGAAATGATAGTGAAGCAAGCCAGAACCAGTATTTCCTGGAGCACATCATAAGAGTTACTCACGAGCAACTTCCTTAAAGCCGACACCGTGTATGTGAGCGGGTTAGCTAGAGAGATATACTTGATTACATCGGGCATCACCTCAATCGGGTATAGAGCGTTACTAGCAAAGAATAGAGGCATCGTTATAGCTCCTATAATCCCCATAAACCTCTCACGCGTTTTGAGTAGAGAAGCTATGAGTATTGAGAGGCTTGTGAAGCCCATGCATGCCATGACGAGTATTAAGTAGCCAGCAACCAAGTTCAGCGGGTCACTACTTATTCTAGCGCCTACGACAGCAGCTGACGCCAAAACTATGACGTACTGTGTTGAGGCTCTAACGCCCCCAGCGAGAGCTCTCCCAACTACTATGTAGCTTCTAGGAATAGGTGATGTCAAGAGCTTCTTCAGTATTCCCGATTCTCTCTCGAATATCAGGGCTATCCCGTAAGCTAATGATATGAACGTAGAAGACTGAAGTACCACACCAGGAGTTATGAAAGTCACGTAATCACCAACGCTTGGGAATGCTCTTATCCTGGCCATGACAGAACCGAAGACAGCGACCCAGAGTATCGGTTGAACCGCGCGCGTGAGTATCTCGAAGGGATCGTGCCTAAGCCTCCTCAACTCCATCTCAGCCATCGAAGCAAGAGACTCTAACTTAGCGGCGCGCATCACCCACCCCTCCTAATCATTTTCCTCACACTAACTACTTCTTTCACCCTCCCAGACTCCTCAGTTATCCTCCTACCAGTAAGCTTTATGAAGACCTCGTCAAGCGTTGCTTCCCGAATCACCACTTCCGAAACCGAATAACCACTAGAGAAAATCTTCTCTAGTATGGCGGGGAGCTTAGTAGGTATGTCACTGACTACCAAGTCTAGGTATTCATCATTGAAGCTAGAGATAGTTACTCCATGAATTCCTGAGATGATTTCGCTCAACTTCGAACCATCTACACGACCCTTAAAAACTATGACGACTCTATTACCCTCAACAAGCCTCTTCAACTCACTCGGCGTCCCGTGAGTCACTACCTTCCCCTGGTTAAGCAGGGTTACGTAATTAGCGTACTTATCTGCTTCGTCCATGTAGTGAGTAGCGAAGAATACCGTCACCCCATTCTCTCTTCTAAACTCACTTATCTTGTCCCAGACTAGACTACGCGCTCCCGGATCGAGCCCTATGGTAGGCTCGTCAAGGATTAAGAGCTTAGGGTTACGCATTAAAGCGATAGCTATTTCGAGCCTCCTTATCATGCCTCCAGAGTAGGTCCTGACAAGCCTCCTTGAAGCATCACTCAACCCCATAAAATCAAGCAGTTCTTCAATCTTCTTACTCCTAACTCCTCTCGGAACCCCATATATTTTCGAGTATATGAGCATATTCTCATAACCACTCAAGTCACTCCAAAGCGACATTTCTTGAGGTACATAACCAATCAGCTCTCTAACCGCAGAAGACTCTTTGATGACGTCATAGCCAAAAACTCTTGCGAAGCCACTACTAGGTTTAAGCTGAGTAGTTATGACTCTTATTAGCGTAGTCTTGCCAGCCCCGTTAGGTCCTAACAGAGCGTGGACAGCACCCTCCTCAACATCTAGACTCACGCCATCCAGCGCTCTGACCTCACGCCCGTAAACCTTAACCAAGTCCCTCACTTCGACAGCGTTCAATACCGTCCCCGACCACTATATTCCTCAGAAATATATTTAAAGCATTGCTCACTACTTGACTACACAAAACCTAATAAAGTTATTACTCTGACCAACGTTAAGTATCTTGAGGGGAAACGATGAGTGAAGAGAAGAAAGATGTAGAAGAGTTGCGTGAGGTCTTGAAAGCTGTGTCAGAGTTCCTAACAGGAATTAAAGAGCCTCTAGGCGACTTACTCAAGACACTAATAGAGAGTGTGAGTGGTGAGAAACTAGCTAAGGAAGTAAGCACGTTTTATAAGTCTTTAGTAGATAGCGGTGTTGACCCACAGACAGCTAAAGAGTGGACTGAGAAATTCCTTGACGAGAGGCTGAAATCACTTCCTAGCCTAAGCTTCCTAAAAGATTTAATAAGTGAGAAGCCTAAGATAAGAAGCCGAGAAGAAGAGGAAGAGAAGAAAGACTAGAAAGTCCTTAAAGCTCTCAACAAGCATCGACAGTGAATTAAATGTCTTCTAGCGACGCGCTTAAGAGAGTTGAAGAACTACTTGAACACGTAGTCAAGAAGCTAGAGAGGCTTGAGGAGCTACTCACTACGTTAAGTAACGACCCGACCTACGCCATCGCCGTAGAACTAACACTCTATTTTTCCGTCCCTGCACAGAAAGCAATTAAGTTAGCTAGAGAGTTAGTCCTTTTATTTAAGGGGGTCTCTGAAGTCGACCCGATAACTAAGGCAGTACTAGAAGTACTAGCATCCTCAGAAGACGGCATAAGCATATCAGAACTAACTAGGAGAGTCAGGAAAGTCAGAGGTACTGCGTCCAGAAGAATAGTGACTGAAAGGATTAAGCTTCTAGAAAGTAAAGGATTAGTGCAGGTAAAGAGGTCCGGCAACGTAGCTAGAGTCTACTTAAGGAGGAACTCAGATAGTGAGGGTCTCAAGAATAGCTAAGATAGCTGAGTACACCTTAATAGCTCATCAGATACTCCTAGTACTGCTCGCTCTAGCAGACTTAGGACTTTACATTTTCTTCTACTTAACACTAATTAAGCCAGCCCTACTACTTAAGTTTCGCGTGAGGCTGTTCCTAAGCGGCCTGCCAAAAGACCTCAGAAACTCCGCGTACAGTCTCTATAGGTCTTACGTGAAGACAAACCTTGATATCAACTACATCCCCAAACTATTACTTCTTTTCTACGATATTAGAGATAAGTCAAGTCATGACAAAATCAACGACATTTCTAGCTAGCAGGAAGCAATATTTATAAAGTGATGATAGTAAACGTTGGTACTTCATGGTACGTAAGAAGCTCTCTCATCATAAGCAAGGTTTTGTCACTTTCAGCGAGTTTCTTGATGAAAGTAAAAGGCTTAAAAACTATATTGTATCCGATTGTGCCCGAGTTAAAGCTATCAATAGCCTTGAGATTTCTGGTCGCAGCAAGCTCGTAATCATTGGAGTAAGTGTATTTACTAAGTAATATGTAGTTAATGATGCATTAATATCTTGGGAATCAAAGACTTATAAAGGTTTACGTAAATAGTAAATAACGAGTTGAGGGCGCTTTGCGCTCAATACCGTGTATCCGTCTAGGTCTAATATTAGCATTAACTTCGTTCATGTTATTGACATTGTTTACTATTTATGCATCCGTTCAGTTGGTGCATACGATCTTATGGTCTGTGTTAATACCAGACACCACCATCTGGTTTATCAGTTACATCTTTAGATACAACAGCTTCGGCGGACCTGCTCTTTATGTGGTTCATTCCAATGGAGTTAACGTTTACACCTTTAACGGAGATTTGATTTGGCGTTTGAATACCTCTACAACGCCCATAGTTCAGCACATTTTCACCACAGACTATAAAACAGACATTATAGTATGTGATGGTAATATCGTGTCTAGAAGGGATTCTTCGAATGGTCAGGTAGTTTGGCAGAAAGTACTAGGATCTCAAATAACAGCGCTGTATTCTTATGAAGACGTAAACAATGATGGAACTTGGGACGTGTTAGTAGGGGATAGCAACGGTAATGTATATGTGCTCAACGGCGTCAACGGAAACATCATATGGTCTAAAAATCTCGGTGCATCACCAGTAAACGGGGTTTCTTTCCTGAGAATTTCAAATACGTTAGGAGTCGTTGCGTACGCGGGTAAGGGTCCTTCAAAAGTTGACGTTTATCTTCAGGACGGAACCTTGTTGTGGTCAAAGAGCATTAGCTCCGGTATAAGTATCGTGTTCTGGCCAAGGACGTATATTGCTACATATTTCGATTTAAACGCTGATGGCTACGACGAGATAGCTTTAATAACAGATTCAGCGATCATGGCTTTCAACGGTCGAACAGGAGATGAACTCTGGACAAAGGCGTTGAGTGTCAGACCCCATACTATCTGGAGAGTTAGCGAAGATCTTGACGGGGACGGCATATATGACTTGATAGTTGGGACAAGACAAGGTATTTACGCGGTTTCAAGCGCGTCTGGCTCAACAGTCTGGTACCTTAATCTCAACTATATTTTCTTTATAGACCCTTACTATCAAGATATAGATAAAAACGGATACTCAAACGCTGTTGTTGCATCTGACAATCTATACATAATAGACTTAAAGCAAGGGAATATCACATGGACATTCAATGAGATAAGTCCGACAGCTGTTCAACTCACCTGGATCACTGGTAGTTTTAACAGAAATCAGGTAGTCGTCGGTTCCGGAAACGGGGACCTAGTCATGATTGCGCTTGAAGCCACATCGGAAACTACTACAGCGACTACAATAACTAGGACCATCACCATAACAGAAACTACTACAGCAACGCAATCCTTTTATTTCACAATTACTAATACCGTCACATTTACTCAGCCAGCTACGATCACCACCACTCATCTCTTATCGTCAGAGATAACGAGAACTGTGATGCCAACTTTAACTGACCAACAAGTAACGTTGCAAACATATCTTATAGCATTTGCTATGATCGTTTCGTCGACTATTATAGCATTATTAATCAGGAGAGGGGGATAGATTTAGTTGGATAGCAATCTCGTGATTATTTTAGCGGCCATTATTTCGTCATTAATAATAATTATGTCAGCTATTACCAAGAAACCCAGAAATATTCGCTCACTCAAGAATAAAAGTGTAGAACCATCTAAGTCTTTGCTTAGATCTCCAGTAACTTCTCAGGTAGTGACTCAGGAAACCGAGTACTTTGAGAGGATATTTAAAACCGAGAAAAACACCTATAGACTCATTCAGCTAGTGAGTGGAAAGGAATATACAGAAGTGTGGAAAGCTTTAGACAAGCTAGGAAAATCGGGAAAAACCGTAGCTATAAAGATCTATAAAAAAGGTGAGGGAAGTAACAAGACCTTCGTTACGGAATTGAGGAAGCTGACTCAGCTCTTAGAAAAGCTCGGAGACAACCCATATGTATCAAACTACATAGTAAAGATATTAGATTTTGGAACTAGTCCAGCCCCGTATATAGTGATGGACTACTACCCAGAAAACTTGAGGAGTCTCACCAAGCGAGGTGTCTCGCACAAAGACTTAGTTAAGATTATGGCAAGAATTGCTAAGGCTCTGGCTTACGCTAGTGATGTTGGTGTTAATCACGGAGACTTAAAACCTGAAAACATCCTTATCAAGGAGGAAGACGGCAAATATTATCCAGTACTTGCAGATTGGGGAGGAGGTTTTACGCCATGCTACGCTGCACCTGAGATCTACAAATACGGTGAAAAAATGCTTACGGAGAAGAGCGATGTGTGGAGTTTTGGGGTTATTCTATACGAGGTCTTGACACAGAATAGACTTTTCAAGAACCTCACCGAATATGAAAAGCGGATAGAGAATGACGTTAGAGTAGAAATTCCTCACAATCCGAGACTCGAAGAGCTCGTAAATAAGTGTTTACGTAAAAATCCCGGTGAGAGACCGAGCTTTAGAGATATCTACGGAGAACTTTACGATTATTTGAGAACCGAGCTTAGAACAATTATCTCACAGGGCACGCGAGATCTTAAAACAACTCTTGAACTTTTTGAATCCCACATAGTATTGAGAGACAGTATCAGTGCAAAAGAAGAACTAAAGAATCTTAAGAGATATGATTTGGACCCTGCTGTCTACAAAATACTTACTAGATCTGTTCATATAGTTAGGAAACTTGAAAATAAGACTGCAGATCCGAATGAGATCATATCATACTTTAACTATGTTCTCTCCTCAGCTAGTAAGGACACAAAGCTCAAAAAAATGCTAGAGAAAGAACGATGTATAAAGGAATATCTCTTACCTATAGAAAGATATGGGAAGTGGTCAATGATTAGCCTATGGAGAGACGTAAGTGAATGCATTCATAGAATAGTAGAGGTGTTAGAAGATTACATTAATATATAGTGAAACACTAAAGCTATCCCAAGACAAATAACTCTCTGCTGTTTCTTAATAAACGTTAATTACCACCCATGAATCTTAACAAGAGCTTCATCGCCTACCTTACCTTCCTCAACCTCTCTGATAGACCTCTCCAGTATGCTGAGACCTTCCTCAAGGACTTCCTCCTCTATGGTTAGTGGGGGCTGTATCCTGAGCACGTTCCCAGACAAGAACATGATGAAGAGTCCTAACTCGTAAGCTCTCCAGACTACTTTCTTAGCTTCCTCAAGCCCTCTCGCTTTACTCTCTTTATCCTTAACTAACTCTAAGCCGATCATTAAGCCCTTACCCCTCACATCACCTACTATGGAGCACTCATCACGTAACTTACTCAATCTCCTTAAGACAATCTCACCGAGCTTCTCAGCTCTCCTCACTAAGTCTCTCTCCTTAATTAGCTGGATGCCTCTTAACGCAACCCTAGCTATGAGTGGGTTGCCAGCCAGCGTGAAGGAGTACGCGAACTCAGGCAGAGAATTCATTATGTCTTCCCTACCTAATATAGCCGAGATAGGTAGGCCAGCGCCGAGAGGCTTCCCTAAAGTCATTACGTCAGGTCTAAAACTAAAGTGTTGGTAACCGAACCACTTCCCAGTCCTTCCCAAGCATGTCTGAACCTCATCTACTATTATGGGTATTCCGTGCTTCCTCAAAACCCCCTCAAGTCGTGTGAAGTAGTTTTCCGGGGGCACCACAATACCTCCATCACCCTGAATAGGCTCAGTAATAAGTGCTACTACGTCTTCAGGACCCACCTCCTCAATCAAGGCCTTCACGTTCTCAACACACGACATCCCGCAAGACTTGAGCTCAAGACTTAGCGGGCACCTATAGCAGTATGGGTAAGGCACTTTAACGCTCTTTAGCCAGGAACCTACTATTTTAGAGACCTTGACAGAGAGGTCCACGCCCGAGACTGTAGTAGTGCCAACACAGCAGCCGTGGAAACTGCCCGCATGACTCATCAACACTCTAGAATCTTTCCTAAACCCCTTAGCAAGCATTAAGGCGCCTTCGTTAGCGTCACTACCGCTCAAACCTAAAACAACTCTCCAGTCTTTAAAGCCTGAGAGAGCAAGTAACTCCTCAGCTAATTGGAGAGCAGGTACGTTGTAGCCGTATATGAAAGTAAAATGAATTAATTCTTCAGCCTGCTCCTTAATCACCTTAACTATCTCGGGATCGCAGTACCCGAGATTCATTACGGCAGCACTTGAAGTAAAGTCTATGTATGCCCTACCACTAACGTCAAACACTCTAGAATTCCTGCCTCTAACAGCTATGACTGGCGCGTAAGAAACTCTCTGAACTCTGGAGAATACTTTCTCATACTTAGCTATAATCTCCTCAGGAGTTCTCTCCCCAAAACTCAAGACACACACCTACTTTAAGACCTGATCGTAAATTAAAATTATTGTGAGAGCTTCTCAACTACTCTACATACCTACCCTCAGCAACCTCCTAGAAATCAAGAATGTGAAGACTACGAGAATCAGTGTTAAGACTAAAGACAATACTATCATGAGAGACACGACTCCCGACTCGCCTAAACCAAAACATACTGGGATGAAAAACAGTATCACGCAGCCAGCAACTCCTGAAGAAGTCGTTACTTGACTTACTGAAGTTAATATCGGCAATAACACAGCCAGGAAAACCAGCACGAAGCCAGCAATTAAGAGTAGAATACCTGTTTTTAGGAGAGAGTTGACCACCGCTAATCACCTAACATTAGTTAAGATGAACGTGGTGAGAACTATCAACATTAAAACTATAGCGAGTACTATGAGAATCGCTGACGCCTTCTGACTAGTGCCGAATACTATAGGTATGGGCCCCACTATAAGCACGCCACCGCCCTCAAGCTTGTAGTCACTACTCCGACGTAATAAAGCGATGAAGAATAGTAAAAAACCTCCCACAATCAAGACGAGCCCTGAGAAGAGCAAGATCTCTGAGAGACTCATCTATAGTCACCCAATTAATGAAGATTGCTAGAGGACATAAAAACTTAGTTTACAATCCCGAAAGCCTCGTTCTTTAGGGCGGGGATGATGTAGTAAGGTTTTAAGCTCTGTATTCTTTAGGTATTGGGAAGCCATATCCCTGAGCCCCGCTCTACACGGGGTAGGGGTAAAGCGCCTGAGACCGGGCGCGGAGCTAAACCCAGCACACGCTGGGGATGTAGCTCCAAACCTCCCCAGAACCCCCGCCCTAAAGGGCGGAGAGGAGGTCAGTTGCTCGCAAGCAGGAAATCCACTAATTTTCTGGCTTCCCCTACCTCAAGTACCCCACTATACTTGACGTCGGGTCTAACACTCAATACCATGTCTGGCTTGAAGAGCATGACTAAAAACGAAGTCTCTGCCCTGAGACGGTCTAGAGCACTCAAGTACGTAGTCACTTTACTAGGTCCGTAAACTAATGCTCTAGAAGGAGCTACTACAATCACGTGCTTAACGAACTTCCTCAAGCCGAGTGCGGGTAGCAAAGCACTACTAAAAGACTCACAGAGAGTTACGTCATGTCTTGAGATTATAGAGTTCGTAGACTCAGCAACCAAGACGTCAATATCTTTACTCGTTAACTTATTGTATAGCCATAAACTGTCTACTTCCTCAGTCTTGCCTAAGCCGCCGGCAAATTTCATGACTTCATCAGCTAAGTAGTCACTCAACTTACTCAAGTTATTAGTGATTAAGTAGTAGTTTCTCTGCCTCGCTGAGGAGACCCTAACAAGTACTGCCTGATCAATCAGTGAAGCTAGTGAAGTGAGGTAAGAGTCTAGTGACGGGTGCTTCATAAGGTCGTGAGGAGCTGTCATAACGTCAACAGGATTCTGTAAGTCGATGTCATAGATGAAGCCAGCCTTAACATACTTAACAACGTCCTCACCAACTAAAACACCCAACTTACGAGACTCTAAGAAATACTCGTACTGCTCCCAGAAAGAGTGGGCAGCAACAGGCTTAACAACACCTACGGAATAACCTAACCTACTCAAGTATTCAGCTAAAGCCAGAGTAAAGAAGGTCTTGCCAGAATTATATGGTAGCAACCCAGAAACAACTACTAAGCCTCCCATCCTAAAGCCCTAGTAATAAAACTAGCTAAAGAGAAAAATAATTAGAGTTTAGTTAAAAACGTATTCTTATGAAGTCAAGAAGTACAGGGCTATCAGAGAAAACCCTAATAATACCTTATGCGCTATAAATACATACTCGACTAACTTCTTCTGGTCTTTCTCAGACTTGTTTTCTATCATCTTGAAAACTCTACTACTTACTAGGTTTTCAAGGAGAGCAATAAAAGAAGAGAACTTACAAGCTAAGTTCTTCAGAGAATGAGAAAACCTCCTAACTAAGTCGGAGAGGGAGCTTATTCTCTCCAATTTAAACAGACTTAAACTCTCCAGGTAATACTTATACATTTTACCACCAAATTATATATTAATAACTAAGTATATAAATACTTATGCTACAATACCAAAATATAAGTAAATTTCAGCATATATTAGTGAGTTAAAATATGGTCCAGCAGTAAGATTCTTAAGAATCTCAGGAACCTTAAGAGAATACTGCCACACAAATTAGTCTAGAACGCCGTAAGCAGAAGTGATTAAGAACCTGCAGTATTTAACTTTGAAGCTATATCCTAATAGGGGTTAACGTGGTAGTGAGTAAGCACATAAGCTTAAGCATCCTCACGCTATTTCTCTTAACACTCTCTCCTCTCGCCACCGGGTATCCCCTACCACACGCTAACACCGCCTGCCATCTTTCAGTAAGCAACTTTCTAGCTTCTCGTTTTCCTCTATTGAGTAATTACGTGAACCTAGACAACTATACTGTAATAAGCTCTAACCTCAACTACACAGACTTAAAGATACTTGTTTTTAAGTGGGTTTCTAGGGGAGTATCTATAGGAATTCAAGTAACTGAAGAAACTTGCGAGATAACGCGCTTTGAAGTAACTGTCGATTCTAGATACTTAAACGAGTCAAACCTCAACAACCTTTTAAATGAGTTGGAAACGGGAGTGGAAAAACTGTTTAGTGATGTCAAAGATCTCGTGAGCAACACATCAAATGCCAGAATTATCGGGGGACAGTTGGTAGTTAATGACACACCAATCTACTTCATAGACCCTAACTACGTTACAGCAACCCCGGCTCTCGTGAGGTATTTTGTTTACCCGTCACCTCCTATAGTAATCTACACATTCATCAACTACTTCCCTGCAGTCAAGAAGCTGCTCACGCAGGTCACTAACTTCAACTTAAGTGAGGAGGAAGCAATAGAAACACTTAAGAACAAACTAAACATAACTGAATACAGAGGAGTCACCAGGTCTTACGTGATACTATACGGAGTGCTCAGACCAGCATACATAATTGCCATAACCCCCTACAAGAACGTGGCTGTGCTGGCCGACAACGGGGAAGTCCTAACACAGAAAACAGCTACCAACACACAAGCAACACCTGAAGACAACCAGCTAATTACGTACCTTGGACTAACACTAATCCTGGCAGGGTCAGCAATAGCAGTGACTTATATATTCTGGCTAAAGAGACGTCGTCTCCCTTTACGATTTACAACCTGAAAGCCTCGCACTCTAGGGCGGGGAAGAGGTTAGTTAGTGGTTGCCCGTGTCTGTTAGCTAGGTTTTTGGTTGTTTTTGGTTTTTCTGGACACGGGTTCATCCCACCTGTTTATCTCTTTTCTCCCCGCTTACGGCTCCAGGGGGTCGCCGGGGTCCCTAGAGCCATCGGTGAAGAGCGGTTCACAGAGCCTCGTCTCTCGCCAACAGCTCATCAACTCATGTCGATTCCTGAAACCCGTGGAAATAACCCAAACAACCGAAAAACCAAAACTAAACAACATACAGACAGTCTAACTAGAAAGAGAGAAGATAGTCATCACTTTAGTTGTCTAGTGCGTATCCTGCACTTTATTCATTGACGCATCAAGTCTTAAGTTTCTTTAACACATCTAAAAAGTAGCTTAATTCTTTAATGCGGGACTTCAGCCGCAAACCCTACTCGTACCTCAGAGCAGTCGCTGGAGGTATTTTAGCAGCTCTGTAAGCAGGCAGTGTCCCGCCCACGACGCCGACCGCCACAGTTATGAAGACTGTAGTCAGTATCAAATCTACGGTTATCTCTGGGTTAGCCACTATGACTAACCCACTACTACCAGCAGATATTGTGAGACCTCTTGATGAGAGGACGTGAGCCCCTACAACACCAGATCCTATGCCTATAGCGCCTCCTATCAAAGACATTATTATAGACTCAGCCAGTATCATGAAGACTACCTGCTTGTCTGTGAAGCCCAAAGCTTTTAAAACACCTATCTCACGCGTCCTCTCAATAACTGAGGTAATCATTGTTGACGCAGTCCCCGCCACAGCCACCGCGAAAGCCGAGAGAGAAGCAGAGAAAACTATAAAATCTAGTGCTGCAGTTACTGAAGCAACAGTTCTAGCTATCTGCTGGAAAGCCACTACCGTCACCTTATCTTGATAAACTTCTCTAATTTTTCTAGTCAGCACATCAACTAGTGAGGGGTCCTTAGCTACTATGAAAATACCTGACACATCCTTTATGTTGAGGATGGAGGGACCACTCCTCACAGGCAAGAAGACCGTCTGGTCCGGCGACACGAAAGCAGCACCACCAAACTCTTTAAGGATTCCCTTAACTCTAAGTGAGACTTTCCTCAAGTTGAGCTTGCCGCCACTCAATACCTCAACTATGTTGATCGTGATGACATCACCGACATCAAACAACTTAGTGTTTGAAGTAGTTGAGTACGCTATAGAGTGGCCTATCACGCAGTAAGTCGTCTCTACATCGAGGGGGAACTCACCCTCATCTAACTCTAGATTACCTATAGCTTTAGTTAAGATAGACGCGTCTACAGCATATATAAACACATTCTTCCTGCCCTCAACAGTCTGTATGAACCCCTGCGTAGAATAAAAAGGCTCTGCTTCACTAACCTCATCAAGACTCCTTATATAGTCTAAATCACTACTAGTAAGTCTGTATCTCTCGGAAGGTAATACAACTACGGTGTTCTGACCTAAAGCCAGTATAGCGCTCTCAACGTAATTAGCATACCCCCTCACAGTAGAGGTCATCATCACTAGAGCTAGAGGACCTATAGATATTCCGATTATAGTTAATACAGCTCTAAACTTCTTCTCAGTCAACACCTTCATAGCGTACCTGAATATATCTCTAAGCACTACTATTCCCTCACTTGAGGTATGGGGTGCGTCTTCAGATACCTGTAGAGGATAAACGCTACAAGACCTAAGAACACTATGACAGCAACCATAATGCCGTATCTCAGTAGGTCAGCTGGTTGTTGGGGTGGAGGAGTGGTAGTCTGAGTAATTAACTGAGTCACTCCAAATTCTCTGCTCAAGACTTCGACTTCATTATATGGGTTCCTGTAGCTTAGCAACAACTTAACAGACTCAACGTAAGTCCCGGTCTCAAGATAGATAGCAAAGCTAGTCTGTGAAGAAGGGTCTAAGTCTCCTATGAAGATTTCCTCACCTTCTCTACCACCACCTACCAGCTTAGCTGTTATCCTCTGTGCTTGAGCATTACCCACGTTTATTAAAGTACAGGAGAGCCTCACCAACCCATTAGAATATGATACCTTAACGTCAGACAGCATGAATTTTATGAAGGGCTCGATACTTACGGTGAAAGAAGTATTAATTACCTGCCTCAATCCGTTAGACGTTGTGTAAATCACGGTAGCCATGAAGGGTATGTTACCGTAAGTTATGGGAACTGGGATTTGAGCTGAGGGCAACGGGTTTAAGTAAACAGGTATGCTAACCGAGGTAATCACGCCAGGCTCTAACCTACTAATATAGGTCGGAGTCGACTTAGGAATGAGTACGTAGCTACCGTACGGGTACACAGCTAAGTACACATTGTAGGCAGGCGCCGTACCCAAATTCAGAATCTTGAGAGTCATGTTAGTCTCCCTGGAATCTCTGAAGTTTAAGGAATCCTCGCTCCACACCTGAATAAGTATTGGCGACCCAAGAACACTTAGAGGGACTTTCAACTCCTGCGTTCTGATATTATCCCAGTGATCAACAAACGAAAGCGTCATCTCAGCATAGTAAATACCGGGAGCCACGGAAAGCACGTTAATCGGTATCACGAAGTATACGAAATCACCTTTACCAAACTGGGCTTGAAGAGGTGTTTGAGCCCCTAACAACTGAGTATAGTATCTCAGTAAGTCCTGCACGTTACCGAGTTGCTGCACAGGTATCTGAGGTAAGGAAGAGGTAGCAGCTACTCTAACCCTACTCTCGTTATTAATTGAAGAAACGAAACCCTCAGGCAGTGCTACGTCAGCTACAAGACCCCTAATAGACGGGTACTCAGAATTCCTCATAACAACAACTAAGACGTTCCCGTAAGTCCCAGGCTCTGCCGGTCTCCCAGCCCACGAAGTACTCACCAACTCCACACCTAAAGAAACGTCGTTGACTAAAACAGGCAACGTAACCTCCTCCACCACACCCAACCCCTCACCGCCAGAATTAACTAAGTAGAAGAGCCTCACAACGCTGCTGTACCAACCAGGACTCACATCACCTACATTAAGCGCGAAACTCAGCTGAAGAACTTGATTTGACGGCACAGGTCCCGAGACGTAAGCCTTATTAAGGCCCTTACTAGCAGTGAATCCTTCAGGCAACACTAACTCAGCATAGACTGAAGATATGGTGTATGGGTAATGGTTTATTAAGTAAACCACGTAAGTAGCGTTTTGTGTGTTGGGATACACAGGATTATTGTTAACCCACCCAAAGCTAATCACGCTTAATCCTCCCAGAGAGCTTGGCGGGTAAGTACTCAAAGGAACTCTAACTACGTAGTCTGTCGTGACCGGTATGTAAGAACCATAAACTGTTATGTAGTAAGTAACCTTAATGACCAGAACTAACGTATCCGCGCTAAACCCACTCAAGTTCAGGTAAGGAACTAGCCTACACGAAGACCCTGGACTCAAGTACGTAGAACACACGCCCTCACCATCAACGACTGCCACACCATCAGGTCCTGATACCTTGAGGTAAACGTAGCTAGCCCCGTACCTGCCCAAATTCGTTAATTCTACGTGTAGCGGGTAAAGCTTCTCTAAACCGTAAGATACTGTAGGCGCTGTCGCCCCCCACCAAACCTTGCTTAAGACTAGGTCAGCCACATAGTCACGCGGATCTGAAATAAAGAACTGGAAGTCTAGAGTAACAGTCCTGTACAGGAGTGAAGCACCCACCCTAACGTCGTAAGTTACTATTAGGGACGCGTTATAGAAGCCCGGGCCCGCCTCAGGGCCCACATCAATAACTAGCTGAAGAACACAAGTGCTCCCTGGCTGCACCCCAGCCAAGCAAGTCCCTCCAACAGACTTAACCTGAATAAAGTCAGGAAGTAGCGGATTCACGTATAGCGGCGTAAGAATGTCTTGACCGAAATTACTTAATCTAATAGATAACGTTATGTCTCTTGATGTAGGGAGTGCTTCAGCAGCGCTTCCCTGATAACTCCACTCAACCCAACCAATCCTCAGCACGTCTTCAGACACTAAAGTTGCAGTGACGTTTAAAGTTAGGTTAAACCAGAACTCAGAACCTCGATAAGTAGCTAATCCCTCAAGAGAGACCTCAGCCACTATAACGTCTCCTAGATACCCAGACATGTTAGTCACTATATTACTGAAAGTCAGCGTAGCTATGTTACCGTAACTCAGCGGCGTTTCAAGCGTTGCTACTACGTAGTTCCTCCCATCTCTTGATTTGAGTCCTTCAGGGAGCTTGAGTACAGCAACCAGAGAGTTTATTGTTGATAGGTCCCTATTCTGTAGCGTCACAAACATAGTTAGTGAGCGACCCTCACTATACGCAGCACCATAACTCCACCCACTATCAACAACTACAATATTTGGTGCTTCAGGGACCTCAACAACTACTGTGAAGCTCAAGCTCGTGCTAGACTCGTAAGTAACCCCATCTTCAGTTCTGGAAGTCACGTTGATTCTCAAGAAACCCTCATAAGAACCTGGGCTTGTTGAGAGTGGCACATCAACACCCCCAACTACTAGAACATACGTGCTACCCTCAGGTATCGCAGGCACTTCAACCCTAACTTCTTCAGGCATTAAGGGAGACTGCAGTGTGAGAATCCCGTAACCACTCAGAACCTCTGAGTTGCCGGAGTTCTTTATGCGCACATTTAGTGTAGCACCCTGCGTTCCCGGAAAAACACGAGCGGACCACCAAACGTCAACCACAGATAACTCAACCTCAGGATATTCACTCACGTTAACGTATACAGTGAACCACACGTACCTAAGAATTTCGTCAGACCCGTTGAAGACTCTGTAAGTCACGTTAAGTCCTAGAGCGTAACTACCTGGCAATACGTAGTCGTCTATATTGAGTCTAGTCCCTATTAAGAAAACCTCTCCTGGGGCGAACTCGTAAGTCCAAGACCCGTTAACAGAGTACGCCGAAACACACGAAGAAAGTCCTGCCGAGAAATGAAAGCCTTCCGGCAAGCTAAAGCACCCTTGAACACCTCTTATACTAGAAGCCTCATCATTCCTTATCTCAACAGACACTCCAACATTCCTGCTACTAGGATAAACCGACGCACCGCCCGCAGCATTACGTTGTGTTGTAGTAACAAGCGTGAGCCCTGGTGAATCTCCTGAAACTCTTATAGCTAGCGGCAGACCTGAAACTATAGATAAAGTCAGCAGAGTTAGAAACAAGCAAGAGTTAACTAGCCTCACCCTCCTCAACTAAGCCACCTCAATTAGACACTAACCCCAGAAGTTAAAAACACTGATTACCAGGAAGTAATGCCTAGCGCAACTGTTTTGGGTTTTATAAAGGTTTGTAAGGGGTTGATGTAGGTTATTTTATTGTGGGTTGAGCTCGCTCACGATGTGAGTGTGTAGTGAAGACTCGAGTGGGTGGGCACCTAAAGCCAGGATGTGGGGGTTTCCCCACAGCTGTGAGCCAAATGAGGGTGAGCTGTGGGTGGGGTTACCCTGAAAGGGTAAAGACTAATGATAAGACCTCCAATGAAAGGAGGTCTAAGGTCTATGAAGCCAAGGGTCGACAACAAACATGAAACTCAAACCCCCTACACGGAACTCACTTTATCTCCTTATATAGGAGACACTCACTCTTAGAAGGGATTCGTAAGTCCTTAATGACGCCATCTCTTATTACGTATATTTTGCTAGCACAGTTAGCTACTTCAGGGTCGTGCGTCACTATAACGATAGTCTGACCCTCCATATTCAGTCTAGTGAAAGTCTCTACGACTGTTCTGGCTGACGCCCTATCTAGGTTTCCCGTAGGCTCGTCAGCCAGTATTATTTCAGGGTTGTTTACTAAGGCTCTAGCAATAGCTACTCTCTGTTGCTGACCCCCAGATAATTGAGTCGGTTTCTTGGCAAGCCACTCACTCTCACCACCAGCTGCTTTAAGAGCTTTTAAAATCATTTCGCGCCTTAAGCGAGGGGGTACTCCAGCAGGCATAAGAGGTAATTCTATGTTCTCGTATACACTCATGCGAGCGACTAGGTTGAACTGCTGGAAAACAAAACCTATCTTCCTGTTCCTAAGCCTGGCTAACTCATCTGAAGGCAGTGCTGACACGTCAACACCGTCTATATACACCTTACCCTTAGTAGGTCTGTCAAGTAAGCCAATAATGTTTAGTAGGGTAGTCTTGCCTGAGCCTGAAGGACCCATTATAGCTATGAACTCACCTCTCAAAATACTTAAATTGACCCCCTTCAAAGCCCAAGTAACTATGTCACCTACTCTATAGGCCTTCCACACATCAACTAACTGCATTATTACCTCTGTCTTGCTACTCACTCCTCCTTACCCTATCCATTAAGAACTATAAACTCATAAAAATCGAGATATCAAGTCAGGTATTAAACAACGTTTTAAGCCACACTTAATCGTTATGTTGGTGGTCTCTATGGAGGTAATCATAGCGCTGATTGCCGGAATACTCGTAGGCACCTTACTAGGCAGAGCTCTAAGCAACAAAGAAAAGAATTTACTCACGAGCATTGTAAGCAAGACAACACTCTTCTTAACATACGCTCTGGTGTTCGTTATCGGGTTAAGAATTTCCCAGATCTTGCCAGACATAATAACGAGAGGTCAGCAAGTAGTCTTAGTCGTCATAGCGTTCTCAACGATACCTGCCGTACTCAGTCTAGCGATCTCGTACTTAACGCTGAGGAGCTGACCAGCAATGCTTAAAAAACTCGAGTCTTCGAGACTCACTCTATTGTTCGCGGCAGGATTAATCACGGGTCTAGCTACTAACCTCAGAGTAGGTGAGGAGATTCTATGGACTACTTTATTGTGCTTAATATTCGCGGTAGGACTCTCTATGGGCCTAGAAATAAATAAGATTGCGTCAATGAGTAGAGAGAAGATCTCTTGGGGGCTTAAGCTGATTCTAGCCACCCTCACAGGCTCCTTAACAGGCGGCGCAGTAATCTACTTGCTAATCGGTGAACCAGCACTGAAGTATTCACTAGCAATCTCCGCAGGCATGGGCTGGTATAGCTTTACTGGAACGTACTTAGCGAGTATAGATCCCTATCTCGGGTTCCTCGGGTACTTATCTAATATTCTGCGCGAGGTCTACACCTACATCACGTACCCCCTACTAGCTAAGAAGCTGAGGTACTCTTCAATAAGCTTGGGAGGTGCTACGACGATGGACACCACATTACCAGTAATAGCGTCTGTAGGAGGCTCTGAAGCAGGAATCATAGCGTTCATACACGGAGCCTTCTTAACTCTCCTAATACCTATAATAGTGTCTGCACTAGCCTCAACATAAGAACTCAGAACCAGAACATCAAGCTTTACCTAACCCTTCAAGCCTAACAGCACGGGACTCACATCTAGTCAGTCGTCACACCCTAACGTAATTACTGGGTTTCGCGTATACGTTTCCTCCAACGTGAAGCAACACCTCAGCATCCTCAGTGAGGACGTTCTCCCTGAAGTACTTCTCATCCACATAAACTTTAAGACCCTTAAACACCATTAACGAGTGGTCCTCAAAAAGTAGTTCGTTAATCAGTACACCCTCGACGTATGCTGGAACACCCTTTATGTGCGGGACTCTAACGACAGAAGAGCTCTCGAGCTCAAAACCCAGCACAGTAAGCTTATTCTTTAATTCTTTACCTGAAATACTGCCCGCGCGATGAACTTTCTCAACAAACTTAAACGGCATTATGTTTAGAGTAACTTCCTTGGTCTCCTTGATATAGCTATATGTTAGTCTCTCAGGACTTAAAGACACTGAGAAGATGAACGGGTCAACATTCACCGGCATAAACCACGACACGCTACAGCCGTTGACTTCCCCAGTTCTCGACATACCCACAATGACTGACACGGGTCTCGGGTGCATAACTCTAGCTACGTACCTACCTAAAACCAAGCTAACACCCCACATCTACCCAAATAGCTTCAGGCATATCTCGCACGAACTCTTCTTAACTCCCTCCTCAACAAGCGAGTGATACTCACATAAGTACCCCCCACGAAGCAACTCTATAGCTAGCTTGCTAATAGCTAACTCTAAACTCTCCCCACTCAAGCCCCTCTCTTCAATCTCATTAACTAATTCCCTTATCCTGGACTCAGCAAACTGTATGTTACTCAAGTCAATACTCAGCTTCTTCTGTCTTGAGACATACTTAGAAACTGAAGACTGAGAAACACCTAACAACTCAGAAATCACCAGTTGATTATGCCCGTACTCAAAATACAGGATTTTAATGATCCGCTTCTTAATAGCGGGAACAACATACTTGCTAGCGAAATCAAATACCCCCACTTTAATCAAAACAAACACCAATACTATTAACGACATCCACACTTATAACTTAGTAAGCACTAGAAGCAAGACACACTCGATACTAGCGTTTTTAACTCTGTTAACGTATAACTATAAGGTGGTGGCAGTGAGTAACAACGTGAGAGAAAAAGTAATCGAAACACTGAAAAATATTTACGACCCAGAAATACCGATCGACATATGGGATCTAGGACTTGTGTACGACTTGCAAGTCAGCGAAGAGGGAGACGTTCACGTAGTAATGACTTTAACAGCGCCGGGATGCCCTCTAGCAAACACGTTAGTAATGCTCGTAGAAGACGCTATAAGAAGTATTGACGGCGTAAGAAACGTTACTGTAGACTTAACTTTCAACCCGCCGTGGGACCCTAAGAAGATGACTCCAGAAGGCAGAGAACTTTTTAAGAAGCTGTATGGCTACGACATACTAGAGTACTGGGAGAGCATTTACGGGAAAAAACCCACGGCTTAAAAGCATGCTTAAGTGCGGAGCTATACTTGCGGAAGCCCCGACATAGAAGGCTCTTGCCTTACAGGCGGCTTCCAAGTAAGGCCTAGTATACCCCCGATTAACCCCAGTATAAACCCTATGAAGAATCCGCCACCCACCGTGAATAAACTTAAGATCGAGAAGATCAATACTAAGATAGAACCAGTCTTCACTCTCCCCGGATTACCCGAGTAAATCAGGACTGCCCCCACTATAATCAAGACCCCGAAAACCAAACCTACAACACCAATAATCGCAATCCAAGTCCCTACGAGTTCCAGCGGATAAGGCATTCCCGGAACTTCTGGAAACTCACCACTCACCGAACTCAGCAAACCCGCTGCAACGAACATAATCAAAGCCGTTAAAAGCACTAATATCCCGCTAATTAATGATAAGACAAACGCTGCAGTAGGTTTCTCACTCACAGACTATAACACCTCAAATTAATAGTCGCTATTAAATTAATAAAGTCTTTAAAACTATCTCTAAAACTAACAACTCTCTAAGATTAATTACTTAATAAAAACTAAATTGCAATTAGATCTTCTTCAGAGAAGAAGAATTAACTACTTAAGAGATTTAATACTTTCTCTTTATAGTAATTGAGAGCTTCTCTCACGTACTCCTCACTTATACTACCGAAGGGTGATGGGGTCTCAAAGATCCTCTTAGGTGGTTTGAGGTCTTCTAGCCTGTGCCCTAGCCTCATCTTGAGCTTAAGTTTCTCTTTGTAGATCTCAATACCAAGCTTCTTCAACTCTTCCTCACTCATTTTTATTCCGAGAGGCTCGAGAGCTCTCGAAACTATAGAGGGCTTATAAACCCCTCTCGCAAAGAAACACACTACGAGAGATGAGAGGACCTGCCTCCATGCCTCCTCCTCAACTAACTCGTTTATTAATGTCTGCGGACGCGGGTATTCCTTGCCCACATACTTCTGATCTACTGAATAGCCCGCATTATCTAAGTGGCTGTGTCTAAGCCCTATTAAGTACCCGATGTGTGCTCCAGGTCCTGTGTGATAGCCGGGCATCTCGTTACCTCCGAACACTAAGGCGAATTCTGAACCCCCATAAACTTCAGAAGCTTTCTTAACGCCCGCAGCCAGAGTCTTGTAGAAGTCGTTTGGTTGTGTGACCAGGTATTTGACCATTTCTATGTATGTCTTCCAATCACCCCACTCAGGCTTCACTATCGTGTCTCTCTCGCTTATCAGTCCTTTCTTGAAGGCCTCAGTACTCCAAGCTAGTGCTACTCCCGTACTCATGGCATCAAGACCTACTATGTCTACCTCTTCTATTAGTCTAAGCAGACCTTCCCTGTCTCTAATTCCTAGCATTGTGCCGAGAGAGTATATAGGCTCGTAATCGTATCCTATGTACCTAGTAGTGTAGAAGTACTTCTCGTGCGGGTACCTCTCTCTTATGACTGCTATATGAATGCAGGCTACCGGACAGTGAGCACAAGCAACTCTCCTAGCTAGTGAGTACTCAGCGAAAGCCTCACCACTCACGTCTTCAGCGCCTTCGAAAACATTAGATGTTAAGTTCCTGGTAGGCAATCCCCCTATCTTATTTAGGGGCAACACGTTGACGGAGGTCCCCAAATCATGGTATTTCTGCATTGCCGGACTCTTAGTGATTTCATCAAACAACTCCTTGTAAACCCTCCTGTAAGCAGATATGTCGACTACCGGGATATCTCTCTTACCACCCACAACAATAGCTTTAAGTTTTTTAGCACCCCATACGGCTCCTAAACCTAACCTGCCGAAGTGCCTGTACGTCTCGAGTATGACTGAAGCGTACCTGACAAGCATCTCTCCAGCCCTCCCAATCCTCATAATAGACCTTAGCCCCGGCCACGGCTCTCTCTCCCTCAACACCTTACCTATAGTAAGAGAACTCCTCACACCCCATAAAGCACTGGCGTCTCTAAACTCGACCCTACCGTCATGAATCGATAGATATACCGGCGTCTCACTACCACCTTTTATAACTATCGCGCCAAACCCGGCCATCCTTATAGCTACTGGAGCTCTCCCCCCAGCATGAGACTCGCCTAGATTACCCGTCAAGGGAGACTTGAACATCGCTACAACCTTAGAGGCCGTTGGGTAAACCCCCGTAAAGACACCCACAGCCAGCACAACAACGTTTTCAGGACTAAGTGGGTCGACGTCAGGACTCAACTCTTCCTTAAGTAGCTGAGTAGCGACTCCAGTCCCTCCTAAGTATCTCGTGAATAACTCGGGCCTATTCTTAATCCAGAAAGTCTTCCTAGTTAAGTCTACGTAGAGTACTCTACTCAAGTATTCATCAACTAACGTGTGAGCACACATCAAGGACCAACCTCCTCAAGAGCTAAGACCCCGAAAGGACAGAAATCAACACAGTAACCACAGTAAGTGCATATGACTGGCTTATTCAAGTAAACATTCCATTGAACAGCCCCGAAAGGACATGCACTCCTGCAGTTACCGCATCCAATACATAAGTTAGGATTCAATATAACGCCTCCTCCCCTCCTCAACATGAGAGCCTTAGTAGGGCACACCTTAGCACATGAAGGGTCTTTACAAGCCCTACAAACGATAACTGAAAACCCTCTCTCAACACCCCCTACACTCCTCACGTGAATCGCCGTGTAACCTAACCCCGCGTCAGCAAATCTACGCGAGCAAGCAAACATGCAAGACATACAACCAACACATAAGTCAGGGTCTACGACGATAAGTCTCTTAAGCTTAGCCGCAACTACAGCACACAAACTTCATCACCTAAATAACTGTATAAGTGAGGCAATTTAACTATTTCCATCTAGAGGGACTTACTTTCGAGCCCCGTAAATCAGCATTCAAGCGAAACTATATTAGGTTCTTTTCGTGTTTATTAAGTGATGTTCAGTAAGAGGTTGGTGATAATGCAACGCCAAACATAGTCTCACTAAAACCTGAAGTGCTTGCGCGGGCAGGACTACTACTGCAGTACGTGGTCTCTAGAGACGTACCTTGGCTGAGGCCCGCGGGCTGTAGTGTGGGTGAAGACGGTTTTAAATGCGATTTCATATCAACCTCGGGCGAGTGGCCTGATGAGGACCTCATTAGGAAAGTAGAGAAAGCTATTATCGAGTTAGAGAGTTCTGGAAGCGTGACCCTCGCGTACGCTGGTGAAGCGAGTGATGAGCTTGTCAGACTGCTTGGGCGGAACGCCACTTACGAAATCAACGAGACCGAGGTCTTCTTAGAATCTGAGGTAAGACCTGCCGAAAACTCTGTTAAGGCAGTGTTGATAAAGAATATCTCCGCACATAATCCGACTAGAGACGTCAGTTTAGTCAGACTCATTGGCGTGGCTTTCGACAACTTGAGCGAGTATAAGGAGTGGGTTGAGTACTACGAGGAAGCTATCAAGAGAGACCACAGGAGTCTCGGGCAGAAACTAGACCTATTCGGCTTTTACGAGGAGGCAGGGCCTGGCCTAGTCATATACCATCCTAAAGGACAGATAATTAGAGAAGAACTGATGAAGTTAGTTAAAGAAATAAACAGTAGGTTAGGCTACAGCGAGGTCTACACACCTCACGTATACAGGTCAGCACTCTGGAAGATCAGCGGTCACTACGACCTCTACAGAGATAAGATGGTTTTAGCAGATGTTGACGGCGAGGAGTACGGCGTCAAGCCAATGAATTGTCCGGGCCATATCCTAATATACAAGAGCAAAACCAGAAGCTACAGAGACCTCCCTATAAGACTTGCTGAGTTCGGGACTGTGTATAGGTGGGAAAAGAGGGGGGAGTTATTCGGGCTACTCAGAGTTAGAGGTTTTACACAAGATGATGGGCACGCTTTCGTTAGAGAAGACCAGGTAGAGTCGGAAGTCGGAAACATACTCAGGGAAGTCTTCAACCTCCTCTCACTCTTCGGCATAGTTAGAGAAAACACTAGGATATACTTATCAACGAAACCAGAGAAATACATAGGTTCTGACGAGGCGTGGGATAAAGCAACCGAAGCACTCAAGCGAGCTCTCGAGAAGCTGGGCATCCAGTATGAGGTTAAAGAAGGTGAAGGAGCTTTCTACGGACCAAAAATAGATGTCCACTTCAGAGACTCTCTTGGTAGGTGGTGGCAATGCAGTACCATACAAGTAGATTTCGCACTGCCAGAGAGATTCAACCTAGAGTACGTAGACAGTGATGGGAGTAAGAAGAGGCCCGTAATGATACATAGGGCTATACTAGGAAGTATTGAGAGATTCATGGCTATAATCATTGAAGAATTTGAAGGCAGACTACCCACTTGGTTAAGTCCTACTCAGGTAATAGTAGTGCCGGTATCCAAAGAAATAGCTGAGTACGCCGCAGAAGTAGCTGAGAAGCTGAGGAACGCAGGACTCAGAGCTGTAGAAGACTTAAGTGACGAGACTCTACAAAAGAAAATAAAGATGGCTTACGAGCAGGCAGTACCTTACGTCTTAGTAGTTGGGCGTAGAGAATTAACGCAGAAGACAGTCACAGTCAGAGGTAGAGGTAACCTGCAAGCAAATAACGTACCTCTCAACATATTCATAGAAGAGTTGATCAATGAAGTACGAGAGAGAGCACTCAACCAGAAAGCACTAATAAACATCTTAAGAAAATCATCAGCTAAGCAACCGAATCTCTGAAGACTCTCTGACTTAACAGCTTGAGGCGCTCAGCTCTTATGTTAGTTTGTATTGATTGATGTCACTGCATCATCCCTGTTCTCCTGTATTGGTCTTTAGTTTGTATTACCTCTGGAGGCGTTCAGAGCCCCTAGACCTCCACATCTTGAGTGCTTGAGGAATAAGTTAATGTACATGACTACGTTTCTGTCTCCTGTTAGTCCGCATTTAGAGCATGTAGATGATGTTTTGTAGTGACTGTATTCTTCATAGAACTATAGTGATAACTTCTTACTGAATGTTTTGCCCTCTCTTTACAACCTGAAAGCCCCGCCCTTTAGGACGGGAGGTCAGGTCTTAGCTAAAGCTACTTTTGTATTATAGGGGGTTAGGTTTATTAATTTTTTTGTTTTGTTTTTGTTGGGGTTTTGGTGAGGAGGGGGTGGTATACTTACTTATTGATTGCTTTGTTAGTAGTTCCTGTAGTAGCTGTTTATGCTTATCAAGATGACTTAACAGTAGTCTTTAATAGCTGGGCTTCTGGAGAACCTAAAATAATGATCAAACTAGAAATACACATACCAGCAATCAAGGCTGAATTCTGTGGTGTTGTTGTTAGGAGAATACCCACAATGTACAGACCAACAAAAACAGGATTTAGTGAGGAAGTGTATGTAGGTAATCACAGACCAGGAGAAATAGTAGTAGTTAAGCAGTTACTCACAGCAATAATAGCTAAAACAAAAATTGAGGGAGGAGAATACAAAATAGAATATTACGAACCAGCAGAATACCTCACCACAATAATCTGCAAAAACAAAGAAACAACACACAAATACAGCAAAATACACGAAATATTCCCAAACAAACTAATAACCACACACAAAATTGAAGTAAACTTCGAAGAGAAAACTAGTAGAGAATTTCTGGGTAGTGAAGTCAGCTCCTCAACCACTCCCATCTCATGCAACCTCTACCGAATTTCCCTGCCAGGCGCTCTTGATGCTGCAGAGTGTGTCACTTGGGTTAGAGGACCCTACTTGTACTCACTACCTGGTCTTAAAACAGCTTTCGGAGTGTCTGGAGCGTATCCGCGATCAGCAGTATATCTCGAATCATACGTGGATTCAGTACTCTGCACCCCGCAATGCGAGCGCGACACCCCACAAGAGTGGAGCAGTGCTGGAAAGAAACTAACACCCAGCGTAGTCTCGCACGAGACCGCAGAACTATCGGGCAGGTGGAAAGACCGAGTATACTTCAACGTAGTATATAGGTATGAAGAATGGTACGTAAGTTTTGACGGCTTCGCAGGGATAGGAATGCTTCAATGGCTTCTCTATCCACTACAGATTACAGGTCTTGAGAGAAGTGAGGCTTTACCAGAAGTTCCCTACGAGAAGAAGTACTTGAGCTTCATACCTCCAGCACCTTCGTATGCTAGAGGAAGACTAGTAGGGGACACGACAATATTCTTTACTCCTGTCGAACAGTCAGATACCGTAATTGCGAGTATAAGTATAAGCTTTGGTTATGTGCTTGAGGGTTGGTCAGCAATCCTTACAGTAAGTTTCTATAAGGCTGGTAGGAACGACCAGATGTACATAACTCCATACGTTAGTGTTAAAGACGTGAGCGGAAATACACAAGCATGGTATTACTGGTGGTACAGCTATAACGACCCAATGACATACGAAACACAATTCTCTAACTACAGATAAGAAAAACTGGTCATGTTTTTTAATAAATCCGTAAGAGAGTATTCACGCATGTTTTTCGTGAACGTATTTTTCTAAGAAGTTAGTTAGCGCGACCTCCGGCTTAGTTCTCTGAGATTTCAGGAGCTCCTCACTCGTGTGCATATACGTGGCTAAATTAATTTCTTTGAAATTCAAGGAAACCTAGGTTTTGTATAGCTCCTGAGACTTTACAACCCGAAAGCCTCGCTTTTTAGGGCGAGAAGAAGGTCAGTCACTAAGAGCTCATTAACTTATAAACTCTGAGACTCCCCTACGTGCCTCACGCTCAGCATGCACCAAGTTCTGAATTAAAAATTATCTATTAAACGGCTCGAACAACCAAATTAAGTAGCTAATACACAGTCTTTTCCTACTCGCGGGCACGTTGCAAGTTTAAATATCGTTATGTTATGAATATTATGAGAGGTGTGTGTTAGTGGGTGGGTATGTTTGCGGAGCTCAAGATTTATAATACTAGGACTAGGTCTCTAGAAGTATTCAAGCCTCTTAATAGTAATAGAGTGTTTATGTTTGTGTGTGGTCCCACAGTTTATGACTATTCTCATATAGGTCACGCGAGAGTCTTTGTGTTCTTTGATGTTGTGGCGCGTTGGTTGAGGAGGTTAGGGTATTCACTGTTTTATATAGTTAACATAACTGACGTTGATGATAAGATTGTTGGGAGAGCGGTTGAGGAGGGGGTTCACCCGCTAGATCTTGCTAGGAAGTACGAGAAATTTTTCCTTGAAGACATGATGTCACTTAATGTTACGTCTCCCAACCTGTATGCGAGAGCCTCTGATTACTTGAGAGAGATATTCGAGCAGATAGAGAAGCTAGTGAGTGAGAATCACGCGTACGTTACGCCGACTGGCGTATACTTTGACATAACTACATTCAGTGACTACGGCAAGTTATCAGGTAGGGACCCTAAAGAATTGATTGTTCACAGGATTGAGCCAGACCCGACGAAGAAGAACCCGGGAGACTTCGCTTTATGGAGAGTTAGGCCTAAATACGAGTTCGGCTGGGACTCGCCGTGGGGTTACGGCAGGCCTGGATGGCACATAGAAGATACTGCAATAACTATCAGGCATTTCGGCCCGCAGTACGACATACACGGCGGTGCGGTAGAGTTGATATTCCCTCATCATGAGGCCGAGATAGCTCAAGCAGAGTCTTTTACGGGTATAAAGCCCTTCGTTAATTTCTGGATTCACGTAGGTCTGCTTACAGTAGGTGGTGAGAAAATGAGTAAGTCTTTAGGTAATTACGTTACTATAAGAGAAGCTGTCAGTAAGTACGGCGCTAACGCTCTAAGATTATATCTGCTGCAAACTCATTACAGGTCACCTATAGACTTCACGTGGGACGCGCTTGAGAGCGCTTACAAGACTTTCTCCAGGATTGAAGTAGCTCACTCAAGATTAGAGCAACTAGAAATTAGGAGAGACAGCAAAGTTAGTGATGACGAAATAGAGTTAAGAAAGAAAGCTGAGAAGACTAGAGAAAAGTTTGATACATCCATGAATAACGACCTCAACACTGCTGAGGCCGTAGCTAGCTACCTAGACCTAATATCGGCTATAAACGAATACACTAATAAGAGAAGCGATATTGACGCACTCACACACGAGTTAGTCATTAACACACTAGAATACATGAACAGCGTCCTAGGCTTCGTGGTGAGACCGAGTAAGACTGGAGAATTAGTTGAGAATTTGATTAAGTTGTTAGTTGATGTCAGGTCTGAACTCAGGAAGAGGAAAATGTGGGAGTTGTCAGATAAGATAAGAGAAGATTTGAGAGGACTAGGTATAGAACTCCAAGACACACCGTCAGGCACTAAGTGGGTTGTCAGGGTAGGGAAGTAAGCATGGACGTAGTTAAATTAACTAAGGAGCTCGTAAAGATAAAGAGCTTACCGGGAAGTGAAGGAGACTTAGCAAACATAGTTAAAGAGTTTTTAGGTTATGCAGGAGTTGATAAAGTATTTATAGATAGTGTGGGAAATGTGATTGCACCGGTAAAGGGTAGTGGTTTGGGGACTGTCGTCTTAGAAGGACACCTAGATACTGTGGATGCCGGTGATTTGAGGCAGTGGGTTGTTGAGCCTTTTTCTGGCGCTGAGATTGAGGGGAGAGTATACGGGAGAGGAGCTGTTGACATGAAGGGCGCGATCGCTTCTCAAGTGAAAGCGCTTGAGGATTTGAAGACTTTAGAAAGTGATCTTTACGTGATATACACGATACATGAAGAAATAATTGAGGGTGTCGCGTTAAGACACGCTCTAAGAGACTCACTGAGAATACGTCCTGACGTGATAGTGACTGGAGAAGCTACTTCTCTTAAGTTAGGTTTAGGACATAGGGGCAGGGCCGTAATAGACATCGAAGTTTCTGGAGTTTCAGCTCACGCGTCAATGCCTAGTGAAGGTATTAACTCTCTTGAAGGCGCCGCCCTAACTATCTTGAAGGTGGTTGAGATGTCTAGTAACTTACCCACTCACGAACTACTTGGTAGCGAATCAGCTACGACTACCCTCATCGACTGTCAGCCTAAAATACAGCCCCAAATACCTGATAAGTGTTTAGTCACTATAGATCATAGGTTACTGCCAGGCAGGAGCGAGGCAGACATAATCAAGACGTACGAAGATTTATGTAACCAGGTAAAGAACTTGAAGAAAACTGAGTGCAGACCTTCATTAAGAGAAGAAGAAGTTAGGTCTTGGAGAGGTTACCTCTTACGTACTAAGGAGTTATTTCCTGGCTGGATAAACGAGGACGTAAACCTAATTAAGTCCTTAATAGAGTCTCTCAAAAAGACATATAGTAGCGTCTCAAGACATTACTGGAGATTCTCGACAGACTTAGTTGTTGTGAACGAGTTTGACTCTGAAGGACTTGGTTTAGGTCCGGGGGATGAGATATTAGCTCATAAACCTAACGAGTATGTTGAGATTGTCGAGTTGAGGAAAGCTGTAGACATGTATAGAGTAATGCTTCGGGAACTGAGTAGATACTTATCAAGCAAGATAAAATAAGGAAATAGAGAGTCACACCATAGTGTTTCGCCCAATCACTTAACTTTCTATGTATGCTATTGCCTCAATCATTAAGTCAGCATCTCTAGGTATTGAGGACACAGCTACTACAGCTCTAGCTGGTTTATGATCGCCTAATAATTCACTATAGACCTCATTAAACTCACTAAACTTGGCTATGTCTTTCAAGTATACAGTAACTTTAACTATGTTTCTCACGTCTCCTCCGGACGCGCGAACTATCTCTATCACGTTAGTTAAAGCCTGTTTAGCAGCCCCTTTAAAATCATTCTTCACTAACTCACTAGTTAAGGGGTTTATGGGCAACTGCCCTGAAATGAAGAGAAAGTTGCCGACTAAAACTCCCTGAGAATACGGTCCTACAGGCTTAGGAGCTTTGTCTGTATAAACATACTTCATTTTAAAGACACCGTTAATTAATTACTCAACACTAGTTATAAATGATAGTGATTATTGTGTAAAGCTAAACATTTTTATGAAGCTATCACTAATAGATTAGTGAGGCATGGTGCATGAATTACGTGCAACCCCCTCACGTGACACCTCTCTCAAATCCCGGGGGTGCGGCTACTTCTCATAAGGTATTGAATGCTGTAGTTATTTTGAGTAGGGAAGATGACTTCATGCACCGCTATTTAACGTATGATATCATTAGAGAGAGTGTTAGAGGTAAGTATAAGAAGATACAGCTTTACGTAATAAGTCCTCTGCCACCCCCTTTATACCTTAAGCAAATCAGAGACTTGCTCTTGTCGAATATACATGTAGGTATAGTCGTCAGGTATTCTGGTCGCGACGCTGACTCACTGAAAAAACTGCTGCAGAAGCTAGTTGAGTCAGGCAACGACCTCAGAGTATATTCTTCACGTAGTTTGAGTGATGAGTACTTAGAAGTAATTAAGCAATTCGGAATCACACCAATCCTGGCGGGTGAGAGTCTGTGAGTTTTGAGATAGTAATAACTACTGATAGAACGATGATGACAAACCATAGGGGGAAGGAATTCCTGGGGTTCATGACTACGGGCCCTGCTATAGGCATCCCTGAGTTTTTATGGATGTGGATCGCAGCTCCTAAAGTGAAAGTTGATGAGCTAGGTAGACCTGTTGAAGCACCTTACGGGCTAAGGAAAATCGAAGCAAGACTTCAGGACTTAGGTTACAAGGCAGCCGTCATAGACCCTGACTATATAAGCAAACACTTAAATAACATGAAGATCCTCATGATAGGACATCACGACTACTTTGCTTACGGACCCCCAAGCAGTGAGTGGTGGTTCATCACAGGTAAGGAACCCGTGAATAGGAAATCATTCGTGAGATTTATGAGGAGTGAGCCGGTACGTAAAGCTAGAGAAAAGGGCGTAAAAATAATAGCTGGTGGTCCGGCGGCGTGGCAGTGGTTGTGGGAGGTTGAGTTGATGCGTGAGTTTGGTGTTGATACAGTGATTGACGGGGAAGCTGAGCTAGTAATTGGCGACATAGTTGAGAGAGCCTTAAACAACGAGGAATTACCTCAATACGTTTTCGTAGGACCTTATGAAGTGCCGCAAGTGAGTGAAATACCTGTGATTAGAGGAGCGAGTGTGAACGGACTTGTAGAGATAATGCGGGGATGTCCCAGAGGCTGCAAATTCTGTTCGGTTACGTTAAGGCCGCTCAGGTACATACCGCTAGAGAAGATTAGAGCTGAGGTAGAGATTAACGTGCGTAACGGGGTCAAGAACACAATACTTCATAGTGAGGATGTCTTGCTATACGGTGCTGACGGCATTAAGCCTAAAGAAGAACCTTTAATTAAGTTACACGAGCTAGTTAAAAGACTAACTCCAGACAGCATAGCTTGGGCACACACCAGCTTCGCGGCAGTCAAGTTTGCTGAAGACAACTACAGATTATTATCTAAGATAATGAACGACATACTATATGACAAGCAAGACTACCTAGGCGTTGAGATAGGTCTTGAGACAGGTAGCCCGAACCTAGCTAAGAAAATAATGCCTGCTAAATCAGCGCCATACCCCCCTGAAAAATGGCCTGAGGTAGTTGAGGAAGCTCTTAAAATACTCCACGAGAACAGGATAGTGCCTGCCGTGACACTAATTCTGGGAATACCAGAAGAAACTCCTGACGACTTAATTAAAACGTCTGAGCTCCTAGACAGGATACGCCAGTATAGAAGTCTCGTGGTGCCCATGTTTTTCGTTCCTATGGGTGCCTTAAAAGATAGAGACTGGTTTAGGAAGAACGCTATCAGGAGAGAACACATAGACGTGATGCTCAAAACACTACACCACTCTATATACTGGGCCGAAGACATAATGAATAAGTTTTACATTAAAGAATCAAAATACTTACCCGTCAGGATACTCTTGAAAGCCTTTATAAGGTACGTGAAATACAAAGTCAATAAACTCAGACCCCTACTTGAGGAACTAACCCATGACTAATTAGAAAAATCACTGACTCTCTTTCTCAGCTACTCTAATTAATGTCGCTACAAGGATTCACCAGTAATGAACAGGACTCGCGCTAAGCGATACGAGAGTGATTATAGTTCCTATGAAAATTAATTATAATGATTTGAACCATGAGTGTGTCTTAGCTTATCTCCCAAGCTCGCTTAGTATTTGCTGATATCGCTGGGACGCTGCTTGCGTCCACGCAAGCTTATAGAGGTCTAGCATTTGTGGTTCACTCCCTACGATGCTGGTTACCCTTATAGCGTCTTCCTGCGTAAATGTTGACGCTTGCCCTGTTTTGGGGTCGATGTAGGTGAGTGGGGCGCTAAGAATGCTCACATAATAATCGAACTGACTCTGAGAGAGTTGCCCGCTTAGATATTTGCTGACTAACGTTTTCCAGACCTGCTTCAAATCACTATTGAGGTTTACTAATACAGCCTCGAAGTAGTGTATCACTGCTTTCTCATAGGATAGGGCTAAGTTATCATCGAATGGGATGCCAACAGTTCTGTTTATTTCTAGGAACGCTTGATAGAGGTCTTGTCTTTTCATTCCCTCAGGAGTTTCGAAAGCTCTTGGATTTACTGGGAGTCTGTTTATGTCAGGCTTAAACCAAACCTTCCACTGACCCTCAGTAAGGACCCATGCTATGAAGGCCTGAGCAGCTTCAGGGTTACGGGAGGTTTTTAGGAGAGCTATAGGGTCTCCGTTGACTATTGTTTCGCCAGTAGGAATTAAATACTTGCAGTCAGGGTTTTGTGATTGAGCTATATACCCGTAAAAGTCTATAGTAATCCCCACATCTATGTCTCCCGCGATAACACCGTCTCTCACGTCTGCTGACCCCTGATATACTTTAGCATTAGCAGCCATGGTAGTTAGTACTTTCCAGCCGTTTGTCCATCCGTAAGCCTGTAAGATTATTTCATACATTCTAGTGTTGCTGGTTGATTGAGTTGGGTTAGCTATTCCTACTGCTTCTTTACCTAAAAGAATGAGCTTACGAGCGTAATCTACGCTACCTAAGTCACTCCACTTAGTCGGTTGAGGCAAACCATAAGAATTGAGAGTAGCTAAGTTCACGGTAAATCCAAAAGAAGACATTGCCGCAGCAACCCAATATATCTTGTTATCCGGACCTAACCTCTTCATCGGAGCGCCGGCTATGTAGTCCGGTATTTGATTCACTGCATCTAAAACTTCTCCTGAAGTTAAGGGAGCCAGTAATCCAGCTTGATACAGAGTATCAAAGAGCGTGGGACCGCCTCCCCAGCCAACATCGTAATTCTTCTGCTGAATAATGGGGACCCACCACCCGGCCTCCAAGTACACGAATTTAACGTCTTTGATGTTATACCTCCTCGCAATCTCAGAATTCAAGAACTCACTTCTAGCGACTTCCTGAATATCACCTGAATGTCTGGTGACTACGTACAGCACTACACCCTCCGTAGTTGGTGTCGTAGTTGGTGTAGTAGTTGGCGTTGTAGTCGGTGTTGTAGTCGGTGTAGTTGTCGGTGTCGTGGTTGGTGTGGTTGTCGGTGTTGTAGTTGTTGGTGGTGCTCGTGTGGTCATGAAAAACAACACAGTAGCGGCAACAGCACTTAAAATCACGACACTAATAACTAAGACACTCAATTTTGAGAGTGCTTTACAGTACTTCATACTCATCTCCAGTAAGATTATAGTTCGTATAAATAAAAACTTCTAATTCATTCAGAGTATACACGCGTTTAGCAGTTTTCGTGATTCTATTTATTAACCTCTCCGTAGTAGTTCTAATTGAGGTGCCTCTATGCGTAAGTTAGCTACTATAGCCCTACTCTTATTGCTTCTCGCCCCCATTACCGGCTTGGTGACTCCGCAACTCAAGGCAGCTAAGGTCGGGATAGGCATACTAATAGACTTATCACATGGCCAGACAGTCGGTGGGGTTATTGAAATGATGAAGATGATTCCCGAGGCTAATTGGGTCGTTCTACTATCTAGTGAAGCAGATCTGGAGACACTCCCCGATTATATCAAGAATAATGCTGAGATTAGGTACGGAGGTTTTACCTCAACTACTTTGAAAGATGTTGAGATGGTCATAATCGGGCAGGCGTTGAGGCTAGTGACGCCTGAGGAAATAAGTGCTCTAGTCTCATGGTTTAATAGTACACCTAGAGCTATATGGCTAGCTGGCGATAGTGACTACCCCGCACAAGGCAACGAAATAGCGCAGCAAGTGGTTAATATGATTGCGGAAGCGTTGGGGTCCCACCTAAGAATAGACTATGTTGCTGTGGATGACACGATCTCAAATGCTAAAGCGACTTACAGGGTTGTGGGGATTGTAGACCCTGACCCTGAAGTTGCTGAGTTAGGTTACGGTGTTCAGGTAGCGTTATTCCACGGCCCAGGACCTCTTGCAGCAGTCTTAGATAATGGTACTTGGGTTAATCCCATAAACGTTAAAATACCTAACGTCTACATAGTGGCTAGAACTACGGAAGGCGGTAAAATAAGTGAGTATCAGCCCTCAGCGCCTGGTGCTCCAGGAATGATTCACCAGCTATACTCGCCTGGCGACACTGGAGTATTTCCTCTCTTAGCTGTAGAGATTTTACCTAACGAGAATAGAGTAATAGTGAGTGGTGAGTCGCCCTACGGTGGCTACCAGTCAGGGTTGACCTACGTGTATTATGGTGTCGTAATGCAGGGTATGAGATTATTTAGGAACATAGTGTTATGGGCTACTAGATACTACGGTGAGTTACTAGCTTATAAAGAATTGCTTGAAGGTAAGAGCGTCTTAATGAATGTAGTCAGCGAGACTCAGAAACTAAGTTCTGACTTAAATCAGTTAGCCTCAAGCGTCAACAGCTTAAGTAATTCAGTGTCTTCATTACAGAATACCGTTACAAACATTCAAGGCTCGGTAGGGAATTTAAATAACCGTGTCACAACTCTTGAAGGTTCTGTTAATACATTAGAGTCACGTGTTTCAAGTCTTGAGGGTGCTGCGACAAACATTACTACATCACTAGCTTTAGGCGGTGTAGCTTTAGTCTTATCGATAGTTTCGTTAGTCCTGGCTTTTGCGAAAAAGAAGTAAGTTGTGAGCATAGAATCTACTCTTTTTTATCATCAACTCTCAAATAATTTATGCGGGTGTTCTAAGATAGTTGACATAGTAGTTAACTATTTATCTTCTTCAACTTAGACATACTAGGGTCTTTAATGAGTGGTGAAGCACTAATTGAATTAATTAAGGCAGGTATTGAAGCCTACAATAAGCAGAGAGCTCCGGAAGCCTTCGCAGAACTTCTTGAAGTTAAGGGAGATATCATAGTTGTTAAATTTTCAGGCAGTTTTTGCATGTGGTGCGGCATATATGACTGGATTGAGGACCTCGTCTATGTTTTTAGGGAAGTAGGGTTAGAAACAGAGTTGGTAAGGTATGTTGAGCCAGAAGACCCAACGGAGCCCTTGAGACTCGGATACTTCAGAATTATTTCGAAGGTTTAAAACTTTAGAAGTCTCATTAGTTTTGGGCGGAGCCGGCTGGCGGCCACGGGAGTTGCACTCCTGAGGAAGCACCGCCCTCCACGCGGTGCGAGGACCCCGTAAGGGGTGCGGGGAGACCCGCGGCAACAGCACAGAAACGACACGGCCGCTCCCGAATGTCAATGAGGCGGCGAGGACGCTTCGGCAACGAAGCGTCAGTAACCCGCTGAGTATGGGAGCGGATGCGTTGAAACGGCTGCCCCCTCGGGAGCAAGGCCAAGTAGCGCCGATGAGGACCGCGTGAGGCGCGGGTAGGCCGTTGAGCTTAATGCCGCCGTAGTACTGAAGGCGGGCTATAGCCGGCACCGCCCCAGCAAAACGAAGACCTCGTGCAAGCATGTGAAGTTTTTATTTATTCTCGTGTTAGTCTCTTAATATGTGGTGATGTACGTGCTTAGGGTTCCTTTCTATTCTTCTAGAGGTGTAGTAGCTAGTGAAACTACTTTAGCCTCTGCCGTAGGGGTTAAGATTCTTGAAGTTGGAGGTAACGCCGTAGACGCTTCCGTAGCTACATCTTTAATGCTCTCAGTTAATATACCTCATTTAGGTGGCTTGGGGGGCGATTTCTTCGCTCTAGTTAAAGACTCTCAAGGGAGAATCACGTTTATCAATGGCTCGGGCTACGCCCCCTCAATGATGAGCATAGAGCTTATCAAGTCAATGGGTCTTAAGGAAATCCCCTTAGAAGGGCCTCTCTCAATCGTAGTTCCGGGAATAGTTGACGGACTCAGACTCATGTGGGAGAAGCTAGGATCTCTTGAGTGGAGAAAGATTGTAGACCTAGTGATAAGCTCATTAAAGAACGGCTTTCCAGTCTCGCCAGGTTTTGCCACAGCTCTCAACAACTTCAGAGACCTGCTACTCAGAGATGAAGGCTCTAGAAAGACTTACTACAGTAGCGCCCACTATTACTTGCCAGGACAACTCATTAGGTTTGACGGCATGATTAAAGCGTTAGAACTCATCAGAGAAGATCCTAGACAGTTCTACGAAGGCGATATAGCCGTCAAGATCTCACAATATGTGAGGTCCGTGGGTGGAGTGTTAAGCTACGAGGACATGAGAAACTACAGAGCAGAAATCGGAGAACCGATTAAGTTATCCTTAGATGATATCACAGTATACGAAATGCCCCCCAATACTCAAGGCATTACAACCCTCCAACTGCTAAAGCTCCTTGAAGAAGAACATGTTGACAAGCCGAACTCTATTAACAGATTAAAAACATACATACACCTGTTTAAGACAGTATACAAGATTAGAGACTCTCACGTGGGAGACCCACGTTACATGCACGTTAAAACGAACGAGCTACTAAACATAGACTTCCTACGTAGTAGCGCCGCAGGCCAGCATAGAGTATATGGCGGCGACACTACTTATTTCGCAGTCGTAGATAGTGAGGGCGCCATAGTATCAGGGATCCAGTCACTTTTTTATCCTTTTGGCTCTAAAATAACAGAACCTACGTACGGTATAACCTTAAACTCTAGAGCTTCTTCTTTTAACCTGATTCCGAATCACCCGAATTCACTAGCTCCGCTAAAGAAACCCTTACACACACTCTCGGCGATGATAATAGTAGCTAGAGATAGAGAGATGGCTTTAGGACTCTCAGGAGGTCACTTCAGACCGCAATTACATGCAGAAATATTCCAGAATATCTTCAAGTATAAGATGAACCCGCAGGAAGCTATAGAACACCCCAGATTTGTGTGGTATCCTGGAACTAACATCATAGAACTTGAAGAAGGTTTTGAAGAGGGGGTTATTGAGGAGTATACGTTGCGGAAAGTCAAGTATCCTGCAAGACTCGGTGTGGCGGCAATCGCGGAGACCAAAGACAACGTGAAGGCGGGTTACGTTGACGTAAGAGGTGATGGCTTGGCTCTAGGGCTACTTTAGCTGAAAACATTCTCTAACAAAGTAAGAACATTCTCATACGCTATCTTCCTAATGTCTGATTCGTTGAGGCCTCTGTCTCTCAACGCGTCTAGAAGTACCTGCACCTTATCGACAGACTCAAGTCCTTCAGGTCCTGGAAGACCTAAAAGTCCGTGAAAGTCAGTGCCTATAGCTAGTATGCTCGAGCCGAATCTCTCGTAAACGTACACGAAGTGATTGACTAAGTCATTAACGTTAGATTTCTTCTTAGAAGATATGAAAGAACTCACAAAAGACAACCCAATCACTCCCTTATTTGACGAGAGGAGTTCTAAAACCTCATCATCTACGTTTCTCTTATGGTCGTGTAGTGACTTTATGTTAGCATGACTTATTATAACAGGCTTCTTAGAAGCTTGAAGCACATCTACTGCAGTCTTTTTACTTGCGTGAGCTAAGTCTATTATCATGCCTAGCTTGTTAGCATACTTAACTAGTTCTTCTCCCTCAGGAGTCAACCCATAGTCTTTACTTGAGAAGCAGGATGAAGCCCACTTATTATTGTAATTCCACGTTATCCCTAAAGATCTCACACCGAGCTTCTTAAGAAGAACTAGGTCGTACGGGTCGTCGATAGCGTCAGCCCCCTCTACATGAATAATGAAGCCTAACTTATAGTCACTCGACCTGATAATCTCGTCAGCTTCTCTAAAAGACTCAACTACTCTTATGTTGTAAGCTTCAGAAAGTGAGTAATAGATCTTAAGGTGCTCAAAGACTTGTATTTGAGGGTACCTCATAATGACTTTAGGTAGCCACTTATCTCTCCCCCTCTGCTCAAGTAGTTTTATGTCGAAAGTGTGAGTGCCTGGAAAAATAGACGAGAATACTAACCTCACGTTGCCGCGAACATACTTAGGCATGTCCGCGTTTCTGCCCATCACATCATCGCTAAAGTCTGCTAAAGGCTGTCCTCCGCCAAATAACAAGAAGTAAAGTGAAACATCTTCATGTAAATCTATGACGGGGTACGCCAAAGTTTAACACCACGTCTCACTTACATGAGACAATAAAAATTTGTTGAGTAAGATGCTCGTATTTAACGTTTCTTCAGATTCTGTGAAATATTTTATATAAGAAAGGCCCCCTTAATTTGAGGTGGGTAGGTGAGTTCGTGAATGAGAGTTGGCGAGTCAATAGCGGATGTGGTAGGTGAAACTCCCGTAGTGAAGCTTAAGAAAGTAATACCGGAGGATGTGAAGGCTGAGATTTGGGTTAAGCTAGAATTCATGAATCCTTCAGGTAGTGTTAAGGATAGGATGGCTCTCTACATGATTAAAAAAGCTGAGAGAGAAGGCAGGCTAAGTAAGGGCAAAGCTATAGTAGTAGCGACCACAGGCAATACTGGGATAGCTTTTGCTGCTTTAGGTGCTGCGTTAGGCTATAAAGTAGTTATAGTGATTCCGGAAGAAATGAGTAGAGAAAGATTCTCATTGATTGAGCATTACGGTGCAGAGATTGTTAAGGTGCCTGGTGGCGAGTCAGACGCTTTTAAAGCTCTAGAGTACGGTAGAGAACTCGAAAGAAAGTATCCTGACAAGTACGTCTTCTTAGACCAGTGGGATGATGAAGCAAACGTCGAAGCACACTATGAAACTACAGGAAAAGAGATAATTAAGCAATTGGGTACTGTAGACGCTTTCGTAGCTCACGTAGGTACTGGAGGAACTCTAGTAGGTGTTGCTAAGAAGCTTAAGGAAGTCAATCCCAGAACCCTCGTTGTTGGTGCAGAACCTGCCGAATGTCCCGTAGCATACCACTGGTTCTACACTGGCGTAGAAGGACCCTGGGGTAGACATGAGATAGAAGGCGTGGGAGACGGGTTCGTGCCGAATATAGTTAAGAAGTATAAGCACCTAATAGATCACTTTGAAGTAGTTAGTTCGGGAGAAGCTATAGAAATGTCTAGAAAATTAGCTAGGCTTGAGGGACTTGCGGTAGGAATATCTTCAGGTGCTAACGTAGCAGCAGCTATTAAGATAGCTAGAAGGTTTGGTATTGGTGAAGGAAAGAAAATAGTTACTCTTCTTCCAGACTATGCAGCAAGATATTTCAGTACTAGACTTTTCCAAGAAAACAATAAAAAAGGTCTTTAAAGTTGTTTCTAGGCTGAATTACTGATTACTAAAGACTACTAGAGTAACTCTTAGAGAATTCATAACCTCTATCGAAAGCTCTTAAATTTAATTCAACCCATCTTGACGGAACTCTGTTTCTTACGGCAGTTCTCAAGTCTTCCGTAGTAAAGGGAAGCTCATTCTCAGCGATCCCGGCAAACACACCTAGTATAACGACGTTCATTAGTCTTGGGGACCCCACTTCCTCAGCTATCTTAGTAAAGTCGTGGTATATTATCCTGGCCTTTAACTTCTTGAAAGACTCAATTATTTCTTCTATGTTGGGGTACTTGGCTATACCCACATTAACATCGATGGAACTCACTTTCCTAGTATTCAGGACTGCTAAGCCCCCTTCTTTTAAGTACTGAACACCCCGTCTTAATCCTTCAAGAGGTTCTAGCGCTAGTAACGCGTCTGCTTCATCCTCAAGCATCAATGGCCCGTAGACTTCTCTCCCAATTCTCACGTGAGAGTGTACTGACCCGCCTCTCTGAGCCGCGCCGAAAGTCTCTCCTAGCCTGACTCTTAAGCCTCTAGAGAGAGCTGCATCACCTATGATTCTTGAGAGGAGTAGATTACCCTGCCCCCCAACACCAGCTATCATTATATGATAGTACTTCACTGAGTCACACCTCCTTAACACCCACTACTTTCTCAGTTGATGGTTTTATCGCTTTTACTGGACACACCTGAGCACAGAGAGAGCATGAAACGCAGAGAGTAGAGTCTATAAAAGCTTTCCTAGAACTCTCGTCCCACCCAATAGCTGGACACCCTAACTGCACACAGAGCCTGCAACCCACACACTTACTCACGTCAACTAGGTAATGTGTTATTACCTTACCTTCTCTAGTGAGTCTCCTAACCACTTGTAACGCACACTCTCGCCTGAAGACAACTAAAGTAGTTTTACTCTCATTTATGGTCTTGTCCATAGCTTTCAATAAAGCTTCTTCAGCGCTTTTTATGTCGTATGGGTCGACAACCCACACATCATCTACTCCTAAAGCTCTAGCAACGTCTTCTATTCTGTAAGTCTTGCTTGGCGAACCCGTGGCAGTGAAACCTGTTGTGGGGGCTGGTTGATGACCTGTCATAGCTGTCCAGGAATTATCTAGCACCAGGAAGGTTATCGCGGCCTTATTATATGTTGCGTTAAGTAGTGCGGGCATACACGCATGGAAGAATGTGGAGTCACCAGCTACTGCTACTATAGGGCCCTCGCGGTAGCCGGCATGATACTGACCCTGTGCTAAACCTATACCACCACCCATTATGTAGTTAGTGTCGAGAATTTCGTACGGATTATCAAAGCTTACTCTCTTAGTAGTTTTTTCTCTCCAGGGCTCTATCTCACGCGCGAAGAGTCCATAACCGCCCATCTCGTAGCAACCTATATCACCGTTGACTATCCAGGCACCCTTAAACCTATCCCTATACTTGTTAACTGTCTTATGGAGAGCGAATCTGAGCACCCAGTAAGTCCCTAAGTGCGGGCAACCAGCACATAGCATTGAGGACCTTGGAGCTATGATCTTCTTTATCTCTGCTTTAATATTTCTCCTCTCGTTGCTTGGCTCATAATATTTAGAGCCTGTCAACTCAGAAACAGCTTTCAAGACTTGAGAGAGTCCTAACTCGCCAAAGCTTCTTATAGTGCCTGACTCTCTACCTAGAATCTTGATCTCAGGACAGCAATCCTTGCTCAAAGCCTTAATCTCTTCTTCGACTAGAGGGTCACCTTCCTCGACGACTAAGACTTCTCTTAAGTTGCTCAAAAACTTAGATAATTTTCTGATAGGGAGAGGGTATGGAGTCCCTATCTTAAACACCCATGGTTTAACACTACCGTCTAGTCTTGCTAAAACATCTTTAACATAAGAATATCCAATACCTGAAGCAACTATACCAACGTCTGTGTCTCCTTCCTCAACCCAATTAAAAGGCACTTCCTCAACAAATTCTTTAATGATTTCTAACTTTTCTAGTTGCCATGCATGCTTAGCTGAAGGACCTACCTCACCCTTGTACTTATAGGGACCATAAACGTTATATCTGAAGGGCAACCCGTAATGCCTATTGAAGAAGACTTTATTTCTTTCCTTCTTGATTTCACCGAACAATACGTCACCGGTTGAGTGACTAATCCTAGTCACAGACCTAACAAACACGGGTAATTCAAATCTTTCTGAGTAATCAAAACCTAACTTCACCATCTCTTTAGACTCTCCTTGATCAGCAGGCTCTAAAATCAAGACGCCCACACTCTTAGCTAAAGGTCTCGTGTCTTGTTCTGTAGAGCTGTAGAATGCTCCAGGATCGTCGGCAGCGTACACTACGAGACCTCCGGGAAGCCCTCCATAAACTACCGTAGCAAACATATCCATGTACCAGTTAACCCCGGCGTTTTTAGCAGTCACTAGAGCACGAGCACCAACAACGGCGGCACCTACAGCAACATCAAAAGCTACTTTCTCGTTAACAGACCACTCCACGTAAATCCCGTAATCTTTAGCTATCTCAGACAAAGTCTCAATAACTTCTGAAGACGGCGTGCCGGGATAGCCAGTAGCTACTTGAACACCCCCTTCTAAAGCGCCTCTAGCTACTGCTTCATTACCTTGAAGAAGGAACCTAACTCCGGGTTTGTCTAGTCCAACAATATGCACTACTACAACACCACAAGTAAGTAACGCATTACCGTCAATTTTAAACATGGATTAATCTATTTTAGTAAACTGTTATTTAAACTACGCAATGAGACTACCAGAACTTAAATAATGTAGTAGACTTAATAAATAGGTTTAATTTCATAAGACTTGATGAATTTTTAAGAACCTGGTGTAGTCTACTAAAGCCTTCACTACCTTAACTGCTCGCTCAGGTGTCTTGAAAGTAGGTATTCTAGATTCATGCATCTTCCTTCTCTCTACTACCTCAACAGAACCCCCACCTATGTATACTGGAACTATAGTCTTCCCCGAATTAAACCATCTCTTAACGACTTCGCTTGCGTTAGGTATTGGATCGCCGAATATAGTTAAGACTATGTCTATGTTGGGGTCTTTTGCCAGGACTCTTAAGACTTTATCGTATCTTGACGCGTCAGCATCTCCGGTAAGGTCTAGCGGATTACCTACTATGCAGTGGGATGGCAGTTCACTACGTAAGCTCTCCTTAGATGAATCGTCTAAGTTAGCTAGTCTTAAACCAAGCATCTCTGCATAATCTACAGACACTATTCCAGAACCTCCTGAAGAAGTGACTATCTGAACACGGTCACCGTACGTTCTGGGCAGTAAAGCTAGACCCTTAGCCATATCATAGAGTTCCTCTATAGTATCAGCAACTGCTATCCCGGCTTTCCTGAAAGCTGAATAGTAGATAGCGTAAGAGCCGGCTAACGAGCCTGTATGTGAGGCTACTGCCCTAACCCCTGAAGGAGTCCTGCCTGATTTAAGAACCACTACAGGCTTTACGAGGCTAGTCTCAGTAGCTACTTTCAAGAATCTCCTGCCATCTTTAACGCTTTCTATGTACATAGCAATAGACTTGGTGTCAGCGTCTTCTCTTAAATACTCTAGTAAGTCAGTCTCGTCAACATCTATCTTATTCCCTAATGCCGCCATCTTACTCACGCCTATGCCCTCCTCCTCAGCCCACAACTCGAAAGCTGCTGCTATAGTGCCGCTCTGTGATATTATGGATAGAGGTCCCTTAGTCTTTATTAGAGGCCATGAAGCACACAACCCTACGTGAGGATTATTTACTCCCTGACAGTTAGGTCCTAAAACTCTTACGCCACTCTCACGAGCTCTAAATTTAAGTTCTTCTTCTAGTCTAAGCCCTTCCTGAGTGCCAGTTTCTCTGAAACCGCCTGAAATGATCACGGCGGCTTTAACTCCCTTAATGCTTAGTTCGTTAATAACATTAGGCACCAACCTAGCTGGAACAACTACGACTGCCAGATCTATGCTTTCAGGAACTTCTAAAACTGACTTATAACATTTTAAACCAAGGATCTCGTCAGCTGAAGGGTTAATCGGATATATTCCTCCCTTGTACCCACCCTCAATAATGTTTCTGAGTATGATGTGTCCCGTCTTTAATGGGTCTCTAGAAGCTCCTATAACAGCTACTGATTTGGGCTCAAAAAACAATCTTATATCTGAACTCATGCCCGAACCTCTCACTACTTAAGTTCTAGCACTTTTTATAGATTCCTCTAATATCTCGACAGCTACGTCTATGTGTTCTTCCTTAATAACGAGTGGTGGTTGTAGCCTTAGAGATGATATGCCCGCACCCAGTAATATTAGGCCTCTCCTGAAAGCTTCTTCTATGACTTTCTCCCTAAATTTCTTGTTAGGTTCTTTCGTCTCTTTACTTTTAACAAACTCAACACCAACCATTAATCCCTTACCCCTCACGTCACCTACCTCCTCATATTTCTCTTTAAGTTCGCTCAATCTCTTCATTAAATACTCGCCCTGCTTAGCCGCGTTTTCTGGGAGCTTCTCTTCTAAAATCACGTCTAAGACTGCTATCGCTGCAGCGACTACTATCGGGTTACCGCCTAGTGTGTTCTCGTGCGCGTCCGGCTCCCACTCAAGTAATTCAGCCCTAGCAACACAGGGGCCGAAAGGCAACCCGTTCGCCGCGGCCTTAGACATAGTCATTACGTCAGGTATCACGCCTTCATAGTGCTGTACTGCCCATAACTTGCCTGTCCTTCCAAACCCTGTCTGTACCTCATCTATTATCAAGTAGAACCCATATTTTCTGCTCATTTTGTACAGCTCTCTCAAGAATCTCTCAGGAGCTGGTACAACTCCTCCAGCACCAAGTATTGGCTCAATTATCGCTCCAGCAACCTCGTCAGGAGGGACTACATGCTGGAACAAGAAGTCCTCAATGTAAGACAAGACTGCCTCCACACACTCGTCTCCTTCAAGACCTTTGAAGGGACACCTATACGTGTTAGGGAAAGGTATGTGAACAGCTCCAGCCATGAACGGGAAGAACCTTCTCCTAGCACTTAATTTTGTTGTGGTGAATGACAGCGAACCCATAGTTCTCCCGTGAAAGCCTGGTACGAAACCTAGTATGTATGGCTTGCCAGGAGAATGCCACTTAACAGCTTTCAGAGCACACTCTACAGACTCTGTTCCTGAATTACCGAAGAAGACCCTCTTTTTAAAATCTCCCGGTATTAGCGGGAGTAACTTCTCAGCATAAACCACCTGAAGATGGCTGTAGAAGTCGCAAGAGTTTGTATGGTCGAGTAAATCAATGACTTCTTTCAATGCCTTAACAACTCTCGGATGTCTATGACCCACATTCGTAACAGCAATCCCTGAACCAAAATCTAGAAAAACGTTGCCGTCAACATCTTTAATCCAGACATAACCAGTCTCTGCAGGAACTAGGGGGGCCGTCCTAGTTAAGGAAGTTGAGAGTAGTGCTTCATCACGCTTAATCCATTCAAGAGCTTTAGGACCGGGAGGCGGGACAACTATTGAGGGCCTCTTATAATCCCACAAAATTTAGTCACCGACTTCTCTTACGGTAAAGGTATTAAAACCCAGAATTTACGTAAACACAATAAAAATCTGTTGTTTACTCATATGTAGACAAAACATCACTCTTAAGTAGTTAATTACTTCTAATGAAATATTAAGTCAGCTTTTTAAACTACTTAAACCTAACGAGTCTCCTCTTATCAAATTTAGGATGGTTTATATAGTCGAGTGCATTCCCTTTAGCGTCCATGATGCGCATGTGATTAATTAGTTTTCTGGAAGAACCGCCTGCTATGCCATCCCCCACTAAAGCGTAACCTTGTGCTGTCTCTTTAACTTTATTGGCGCCTGGGAGATTTCCCACAGGCAATACCTTTACCAAACCTAAAACACTGGAGTTTCTGATGTTCTTGATCAACATATTTCTGATTAAGTCGATCCTGGAAAGCCTTCCCGAGTAAAGTACTTCTTTAGGTATTCCGACACTGTAGGTTAAGGCATGAATAGCTTTCAGGACTCCATCAAGCATAGAATTTAGTGAATCATCGCATTCAGGTCTAGAAGCAAAACACTGAACTAACTCTTCAGGAGTTCTACAACCTGACGCGTAAGAAACTCCCCCAGTAAACACGTCAGTCTTTAACCAATTCTTAACTAGTTGAACGACTTCTAGGTCTGCACAGCCCATTGACAGAAATCCGGGGCCGGGCATCGTAGTCCCGCCAAACGCGTCTTTAATAAGACCTTCACTAACCCCTATAACTGCGTTGTAGCCGAAACCCAGCTCAGATAAAATAAAGGAGACCTCACTATATGGTATCTCAAGTCTCTTGGATTGTAGATATGTTGCGAGGACAGTTACTGCCAACTTATCTGCGGTTCCTAAATCAACCTTATTTAATTTCTTAAAGTTCTGAACTGTGGGAAGATTTATGATGCCTGGTATAAAAACTACTGGGAGTCGACGCTTCTTGAACTCTATCATCGTCTTAGCCATAGCGTAATAAACGTAGGAGCCTACATCACCTCTAGCAACACCATACTCGATTTCTTCCTTACTAGTTAGGAGTATGTAGGTGTAATACCACTCTTCAAAGATGTCGTCAGATATTTCATCAAGGTAGGTCACCTCAACCCCGTAGCCTGACGGACCTACTATGAGGTCGTGCGGAGATAGCTTCTCAACAGCTTTTATGAGTAGTTCAGGCCTAAGCGCTACCTCACTAGATTCAAGAATTACCTCATCTCTTACTACACCGTTCTCAAGCAAGCATAAATCCATGGTCTTAGTTCCTGGGTCTATTCCTACGACTCTGACCAAGAGCACACCAAACTATATCTTATAAAGACGCTCATAAAAATAATACTCCCGGCAACAGTATAGATTAAGAGCTAGTTAAGGTGATAGTGTGACAAAACTTGGTAACTCGGGAAAATTACTGATTGGAGTGATACACCTGCCCAGACTGCCTAGCACCAACTACGCTAGCGAAGTTAAAGTTGAAGACATACTAGAGAGAGCTACTAGAGAGTCTAAACTACTTGAAGAATTAGGGTTTAGTGGCGTTATAGTCGAGAATTTTGGTGATTCCCCCTTCCTAAAAAGAGTTAAAGATCCTTTAACGCTAGCAACGTTCACAGTCATAACTAGAGAAGTCGTTAAGTCTGTCAGCATTGATGTAGGAGTTAATCTCCTAAGGAATTCAGGTCTTGAAGCCTACTCAGTAGCGCTGGCAACAGGAGCTAAGTTCATCAGAGTAAATTCATTAACAGAGACTTTATTGACAGACTCAGGAATTATAGAACCTGAAGCACCTAGACTCAGAAATGTTAGATTTAATCATCCGGGAATTAAAGTATATGCTGACATTCTCTGTAAGCACGGAGCTAGCCTAAGCTACTTAGCTTACAGAGAACACAACTTAATAAGAAGCAGTAGAGAAGCAATAAAAGAATTAGTTGCGGACGCTGTAGAGAGAGGGGGAGCTGACGCGCTGATAGTGACTGGAGCTAGAACTGGAGAAGAACCCAGCGTGGAATTCTTGAGTAAAGTAAAGAGTATCTCGCCAGTACCAGTCATAGTAGGTAGTGGCGCGAGACCCGAGAATCTTGAGCTACTACTGAAAGTATCTGATGGGGTTATAGTGGGTTCATTCATCAAGATTGATGGAAAGGCAGGCAATCCTGTAGACGCTGAGAGAGCTAGACGATTTATCAATAAATTTAATGAGGTAACACGAACACTAAGATAGGCAGGCATGAGGCTATATTCTGTTTAATAAAATATGATCGCTCAAGAGCGTAGCTACTTTTCAACTTAACTCTAGTCTCCCCTCCTTAATCAATTTAGAAAGAGCTTCCTCAATACTCTCTCCAATCCTCAAGACATACTTAAGATATGTTCCTGTCCTGCCAACCTGGTCTCGCCTACTCAGTAATCTAACTCTCTCGTTTACTACATTAATAGAAACACCTAAGAGAGAAGCAACATAACCCTCATAGCTGATGACAGGTGCTTCACGATGTCCTCTCTCCGTCGGCACTATCAAAACTAGGTTTTTATTAACACCAGGCTTCCTAACATTCTTTCTCAGGTCTTCGAGCGTCACAATACCGCCAAACTTATAAAACTCCCATTCAGTAGGACTTGATTCTTTGAGGGGGAACGAAATTACTTCTCTACCCTCAACATCTAATTCTATGTAGGCTTTAGGGGTTGACGCGGGAGTAGCCTTAACTATATACTGCTTATGTATAGAATAATTGAGTTTTTCTAGGCAAAAAGTGATTTTGTAGGGCTGAGTTAAATACGTTATCACTATATCTACGTCGCTAGTTGGTGTCACGTCTCCTCTTGCTAGGGAGCCGTGAGCGACTGCACTTATCCCGCAACTACTCAGGTCTTCTATTATGTGAAGAGCTCTTGACCTTAACTTAGCTAGTAGATCCCATCTTTTCTCATCATAAATGACTTCTCTGAATTCTGGTATTCTCTGAATCTTGTGACGCGGTACTGGACTCAAGACGCATCACTCCTTAGTGAGGAGAGCGTAGAAAAAGCCTGTCGTACCATGTTTATGGGGCCACGCCCTCATAGTGCCTGTAATAAAGCCTTCCTCGTACGGACCCTTAATAGGCACTACCTTAACTCTCTTTTTCTTAATGACGCGCGATATCACGTCCTCATTCTCTTCCTTGAGGAGAGAACACGTAGAGTATAAGAGATACCCACCCGGTTTAAGAATTTTCAATCCTGCTAGTAAGAGCTCATACTGAAGCTGTGCTAATTTAGGGACCTCGTCTTCCACGAGCCTCCACCTCAGGTCATGATTCTTCATTAAGGTTCCGTCGGAACTACATGGAGGGTCTACGAGAACCCTATCAGCCACGTCTTTACCGATTATGTTAGGAGCTTCCCTCCCGTCTCTTTCATATATCTTGACTATAGTGATGCCTGTTTTCTCAAGTAATCTCTGCATTCTCTTAATGCGTATAGGGTCTACATCGAACGCATAGATAACTCCTTCATTCTTCATTAACTCGCCCAAGAACTCTGTCTTACCTCCTGGAGCAGCAGTTAAATCAACTACTACATGACCAGGTTTAGGATCTAACAGCATTGCTGCTAAGGCTGCTGACTCGTCCTGAATGACTATCTTACCCTCCCTCACGAGGCTCGACCTGTCGAAGTTATAGGGCCCCCTAAATTTTACTACCGTAGGTACTACCTGAGATACCTCTAAGTCTTTAATTCCCTCCTCTTTAAGCTCTTTGAGAACCTCATCTACGGTAGTTTTCAACGTATTTACCCTCACTGATATCTTTGGTGTTTTTAGAAAGCTTTCAAAGAGTTTAGATGCTTCATCCTCGCCAATCAATTCACGTATCTTTTTAACATACCAAGCTGGTAGTAAGTGCTTTAAGGTGAGCTCCTCCTCAGGCGTTCTAGGCTTATACTCGTAATTCTTTAATTTATCTATTAAATCCCAAAACCACATACCAGTGAATGGGTGGCTACTTCTTGAGAGGTACTGAGATACCTTGTTTTTAATTTTATCAAAATCTTCAAACTTGACTCTCTCTTTGCTAAAAATCATTAAGCCTATGAAAACTCTGAGAGCTGCTCTGAGATTACTGTCTAGTAGTAGGGGGTTTATCACGCCTGAAAATTCCTTAATTAAATTATCTATGAGACCAAGTCTTAACATTATGTTATAGAATATGGCGGTGAGGGGAGGGTCGCGCCTAGTTCCGAGAATGCCAAACTTTTTGAAAGCGTTTCTCTTGGCTTGCTGGGAAGGCTTAATACTCTCAGCTAACTTCACAGCATCAATCAGAGCCGCTACATCCACCCACTGAAGACTGTAAGGTTCTTTCATCATATCATCTCGTTACCCAATACATCATATTCAACTCAGAAACTTTAGATTTTTATCTCGTATCCGCAACTTGATTACTAGCTTAACCAGAATCTTGAAACTATGTAAGTATAGTGTTTGAGTAAGTTTTATAAGCTTCTCTCCTTTTTTAAACAGGAGGTCGGAGATTAACAGGCTCTCTATTAAGTGTGACCTCCTCAGCAAACTCGACCTAACGAAGAGAGGATAGATATGGTTGAAGAAAAGAAAAGAGGAGTGCCTGAGAGCAGAAAAACTGTGGGGTATGAGGACCCGAGTAAGTACTTAACGCAAGACCCGTTAGTCGAGATAAGAGAGTATTCTGACCACGTGAGAATAATAGCTGAGGTCTCAGACCAAGACCCTCAGACTATAGTTGTTCGTCCTATAGACGCCTTTAAAATAGAATTGTCTTTCAAGTATAGAGGACGTAATATCAAGAAGTTAGTACTGCTTGCAAGTCCTGTTAACCCAGATAAGTATGAGGTAAGAATAAAGAACGGTGTTGCTAGAATAAGCTTGTGCAAGAGCAGTGGCGGAGCCTGCAGTACATGAGTTGGTGCTTAAGGAAATTATGTCCTGAAATTAAGTTTATATTGGGGTGAGTAGACTTTGAGCATAAAGAATAGTTTGAGATATCTAGATAGAGTGTTAATATTCATGATGGTTCTTGCTCTCGTGTTATTCTTTTCGTTCCTTATATTACCTCTAGTAGAGATGGTTTCGCTCCCATTAGTCTTCACTTTAGAGAGGCTGGTTAGTGGCGTTAAGACTGGGTATTCACTCATCGAATTATTTAGTGACCCCAGACTCTTCAGGACGTACTCAACTACAGAACCCGTGATAGTAGCTCAGATAGGCGCTACTACTCTAGTTAATTTGATAGGATGGAATTTCGGGGTTATTCCGAACACGTTGATAATAGCTTCTTTCGTTACATTAATAACTACCTTGCTAGGCTTAGTTGTGGCTTTCATTATGGCACGTTATGATTTCAGAGGTAAGTTAATTATGCGTGTCATAGCTTACATGCCGCTCTTAATGACCCCCTTCGTCAACGCTTACATCATAAAAAAGCTCTTCTCATTTGACGGGTTATTCTCTTACATTATAAACACGGTTTTAGGGATGCCATTAAGGATTAATGTTGACGGGATGTTCGGTGTTATATTAACTCAGTCTATGGCTTTCTGGCCAATAGTTTACTTAAACATATACTCGAGTATGATGTTGATAGACCCTAGTCTAGAGGAGCAAGCTGAGAACTTAGGCGCTAGAGGCTTCAAACTCTTCAGGAGTGTTACGTTGCCTCTCTCGCTACCTGGTCTTGCCGCAGGCGCTGCTGTAGTTTTTATTTTTTCTATGGAGGATTTAGGAGGTCCGATAGCTTACGGATTTTATGATGTGCTTTCTTACGGTATTTACAGTAATATTAAGGCAGCTCAGAACATAGGTGAGGTGGGTGCGTATGTTGGTGCATTATCTATAGTTTTGCTAGCCCTAGCACTGTCTATATTCTTCGGAATTAAGAGATACGTGTCTCTGAAGCAGTATGCTATGTTGAGTAGAGGCGGTAGGTGGGTGCCCAGGACTAGGAAGCCTGGATTAGTGGGTAGTCTAATAATATACTTGGTAGTATTGCCTATAATGATATTCACGGCCATGCCACAAATAGGTGTTTTTATAACAGCTTTTAGTGTGAGGTGGTCTAGAGCGTATCCAGAAGGCTTTACGTTAGACCATTTCGCGAACATACTTGTTAATCCAGAGGTTTTTACGGGGCTAACTAATAGTCTCAAGTACGCGGTGATGGCTACAGCACTAATAACAGTGTTAAGCCTCTCATCAGCGTACGTGGTTGCTAGAAGCAGACTCCGCACTTTGAATGAAATCATAGATATGGTCAGTACCTCCCCTCTAGCTATACCAGGTCTAGCAATAGCTTCTGGATACATAATCATGTTTACTTCATGGCCCTTCAAAGACACGCCTTTAGACCCTCTTTCAGGTTACGGACCTTGGTTGCTGGTCGTACTAGCGTACACGATTAGAAGGTCTCCTTTCGCTACTAGAGTAATTTATGCTGGTCTTCAGCAGATACACGTAGCTTACGAGGAGGCGGCGATGAATTTAGGTGCTTCTAGGTTGAGGACCTTAGCCACGATAATCATACCGTTACTAGGTCTTAACGTCCTTAGTGGTGCGTTATTAGCTTTCGTGTACTCAGTAGCTGAAACAAGCGTTTCAGTTACTGTGGGCGCTATAGCGGCAGGGCAGAAACCCCTGACTGCAGTCATGCTAGACTTCTTAACTAGTGGACGTTTAGCAGGACTTCAATTAGCTGCCGCTATGGCTGTTCTCATAGTGATAACACAGCTATTAATAATATTTGTAACTAATGTATTTTTGAAGCAAAGATACGCGTTTATAGGTGTATGAGCATGACTAGAGTGAGCTTAAGAAACGTAACTAAGAAGTTCGGTAACGTTTACGCTGCCCGAGACGTAGAATTAAGTATTGATGAAGGTGAACTTTTTACGTTATTAGGTCCTTCAGGATGTGGCAAAACAACAACTTTAAGAATCATTGCTGGTTTCGAGTACCCCGACTCAGGACATGTCTTCTTCGATAGCGATGACGTTACCTATACTAAACCTTATGAGAGAGGCACGGCCATGGTATTCCAGAACTACGCTTTATGGCCGCACATGAGTGTTTTCGATAACGTAGCTTACGGACTGAAGGTGAAGAAGCTGCCTAAAGATGAGATTAGAAGAAGAGTCTTAGAAGTTCTTGAGTTAGTGGGTTTGAGAGGATTAGAGAACAGGTACCCGCTACAACTATCTGGCGGGCAACAACAAAGAGTCGCCTTAGCTAGGGCTCTCGTGGTCGAGCCTAAAGTCCTCCTGCTAGACGAGCCGCTCAGCAATCTTGACGCGAAGCTCAGGGTGAGAATGAGAGAGGAGATAAAGAGGATACAGAGGTCATTAGGTATAACGGCTATCTACGTAACACACGATCAAGAAGAAGCTATGAGTATCTCAGATAGGATTGCCGTCATGAATCAAGGGAGAGTACTTCAGGTAGGCACGCCTCAGGACATTTACTTTAGACCTAAAAATACTTTCGTCGCCACTTTCATAGGTAAATCAACCCTGCTTCAAGGTAGGGTACTCAAGAGAGACGCGGACAATGTATTAGTAGATGTGGGTGGCGAAACCAGGATTGTAGGGAGACTAGCGGGTGATTCAAGCCCTAGAGAAGGGAGCGAAGTCATACTAGTCATTAAGCCTGAAGACTTTCTGGTAGAGCCTCCTAGAGAACCCCATAACGTGATTGAGGGTATCATAGAATTCTCTATGTTCTTAGGCTCTTTCACCCAACTTAGAATGAGTGTCGCTAGCCAAAACCTGAAAGTCTTCGTAGACCCGAAAATAGAAGTCAAGCCTGGTGATAAGTTCACCGTGTACGTTAAAGTCGATGATGTTCTCGTATTTCCTAAGGAAATAGAGGAAGGAGTTCTTGAAACGACATAAGAGCTTATTTATCTTATCAAGGTAATCTATAAGTGGTGGTCGCATTGAAGAAACTCACCGTATTGCTAGCAGGGTTCTTATTCTTAGGTATTCTTGCGCAACTAGTCCTACCAACGCTAAATAACTTAAGCAAGGCATATTTTGATACTGGAGCACCGCCTAACGTCGTCAGAGTGAAAGACCCAACATATTGTCTTCCAACAATACTCACGAAAGACTCAACACTTGATATATTGTTGGAGTACTCAGGCCAATCTATTCAAGTATTTGTTGTTAGGATATACGGTCTAGATAAGGAGTACGAAGTAAACAATTTAACAGTTGTTACGCCCGCACCTAATACCGTGTTAATTAAGGTAAGTCTCCCTTCAGATATTGAGCCAGGACTTTATACCATATTAGTTGAGACTACAGTTGACGGTATAGAGTACCGCGTAATTAGCCCTAGGAGTTTGTGGATAGTTGAAGAATACCCTACTTCTCTCAAAATAATGCATATAAGTGATATACACATAGGTATATCAATGGATAACTGGCGCGCATCTGACAGATACGAAAGATACATAGCAGTCGCTAACTCTCTTGAGCCCGACATCCTAGTGATTACTGGAGACATTGCTGACGTGGGTAGTGATATATACTCTTATAGAGTCTTCATGATGCTTACTAATAAATTCTTACGACCTACTTTCTGTGTCCCAGGTAATCATGACTGGTCGCAGGTGAGTAGCTTAAGTGATTTCTACAGGCTGTACGGAACTTTCGTAGGCCCTCGTTACTGGGTTAGAGATTTAGGCAACTTCGTTCTTGTAGGGCTTGACACAGGTTACGGCGGGATTCTAGACATGGAGCAATTGGTTTGGCTTAACAACACGTTGAGTTCTTATAATGAGTCCGGGAAGAAGATACTTATATTAATGCATCATCCGTTATTCACTGGCTTTGGTATATTGACAGGCAATTCCTCAAATTATCAACCCCTACTAGGGCCCATGTATGCTAGTTGGGAGGGAAACCTAGATATAGCGCTTACATTCCTTAGGATCATAGATAGCTACCCTAATATCATGGGGGTCTTTTCAGGCCACATACACGCTGACTCAACACTCTTATACGCTTACAGAACGTGGTTCCTGACAGTCACTACGGCTAATGGAGGGACCTCACAATACAGGGGTTATAGACTTTATCAGGTTCACGCTAACGGCACTCTAAAGGTAATTAATTACGGTGCATCAACGTATTCTGAGAACGCTTCGTACCCTGCTGATGGACTCAACATCAAGGTAATCACTAACAGTAACTTCACCCTCTACGCTAACGTTATATGGACTAGTTCGCCCCTGCCTTTCATCACAGATAACTTTACTCTCTATTTCTATTTGAACAAGTCTGTTGATATGCCGTCATATAGGCTTTACGCGAGATACAATACTACTGACGTGAGTTACGAGTACTTGACTTACGGCGATTTATGGCTTGTCAGAAGCAACGTTCCCTTAAAGCCGAACATGAAACTCTACTTAATCTTCTCGTCATATCCTGATGAAACTCCCCCCTCTGTACGAATAACTTACTACAGTCCTACCAAGCCTATCTCAGGAAAGAGCGTAGTAACTGTGTATATCGCAGCTACTGACACTGGCTGGGGTCTTGACACGGTCAAATTGCTGTATAGGAAGGCCGGAGACTATGAGTGGAGTGAAGTGGGTGTGCAAGAATCTCAAGGCACCTACATAGCTCAAATACCTCAACTACAGACTAACCAGGTGGTAGTAAAGGCAGTAGCTATTGACTTGGCCGGACACGTGAGTGAGACTCCTGAAGTACTCATAGACTACATTGAAGCAACACCGACAACTACACCAACCACCACAGTGACAACACCAGCAACAACCCCCACTACTAGCCCAACGACCACAACGCCAGCAACACTAACCACAAGCCCTACAGCGAGTCCTACGACACCTGCAACTACGCCTGTAACTACACCAACTACAACACAGACTATTGCTGGCTTAGTATCGGGAGATACGCTCATTATGCTGGTAGTTCTCGGGATTGCTGCCTTAGCTATAATACTAGTAGTGATTAAGTTTGTGAGGAAAGTTTAAACACTGATTATATATTTCTTGCCTGAAGACAGACTTACGTGGTTGGTTTCTTAAGCTGGAGGTATGTTAGGGTAGCTACTCCTATGTTATATAATATGATGTTATATAGCTCGAGAAGAGCTATAGAAGGCCAAGCAATTAAGAGTGAACCACCTAAGCTAACTAGGAAGAGTATTATGAAGAGGACCCCATATTTACTTAATTTTTCAATAATTAGTGAGACTCCTATTAATAATAGACTTGAAGTCATTAAAGCGAAGAACTCGTATGATACGAAGCCGTGAGGCTTGGTGCCTTCTGGAAAAACTCCGATTAGTAATAGGTGAATGATAGCAACTAAGAATACACCTACACTCATGTAGCCTATCTTAGACTTAAAGAAGTTTAAGAGGCTCGGTATGTACGTTAATGCTGTGAGAGCAGCAAGTATTAAGCCTGCGTTGAAGATATAGTTATTTTCAAGGCCTAACCTGCCTAAGTCACTTAACGCATTCTTAAATAAATTAAACCAGGGATTAACTAAGATAGACGTGAGTATAAATACGTAAGCAATAATGAAAGATAGTAAACCACTATATCGAAGATATTTGTCTAGAGATTTACTCAATTCGAAGCCCTTAATCAAAGCTAATTAACTAATATAAATTATATGTAAATAAACATATTTACGTTGCGTTTATTACCTAAAATAACTATGTTAAATAGGCAAATTACGCTGTATAAGAGGTGAGAGTCTGATGTTACTGAGGATACTCAAAGTTGAAGAAGCTGTCGGCAAAACTCTTGCTTACGATGTTTCATTAATAACTGAGTCATTTAAGGGGGCACTCTTAAGACGCGGGCATATCTTAACGCAAGCAGATATTGAGGTGCTTAAAAGAGCAGGACATAACTACGTGTACGTTTACGACAGCTCAGGAACTTCAGTAAATGACTTACACGAGGAAGAGGCAGTAATCAGGCTTGGAGAATATCTAGCAGGTAACAACGTGAATGTCTTTTTGGGTGAGGAAGGTAAAGCACTCCTTAAATCCGCGGTCCGCGGTCTCTTAAAAATTAATAGTTCGTGTTTAGAGAGAATAAACTCTACTGGAGTCTTCGTAGTCGTCACTAAGCGTAAGGGCACGGCTATTGATAAAGACAGTATCGTGGGCATTGTTGATTTAGTGCCTCTCACGGTACCTAAAGACTACGTAGAACATTTACTAACGAATTTAGAGAGTTGTAAGTCAGTTATCGAAGTAAGTCCTTTTCATAAATTAAGGGTAGGTGTAGTAGTTACTGGCACTGAAGTTTTTGAAGGCTTGATAGAAGATAAGGCTTCACCAGTAGTTGAAAGCAAGGTTTTAGAGTATGGCGGGCTCGTAACAGAAGTTATTAAAGTTCCTGACGACTCAGCACTCATTAAAGACGCCATAATTAAGTTACTGAAAGAATGCGATGCCATCATAGTGACAGGAGGGATGAGTGTAGACCCTACAGACTTAACACCGAAGTCTATTGCTGAAGTAGCTGATGAGGTAGTTATGTACGGAATACCTATTAAACCCAACACTATGAGTATGGTAGCGTACGCTCGAGGAAAGCCGATAATAGGTGTTTCTTCCTCTATAATATACTACAAGACCTGGAATATTTTGGACGTGTTACTGCCTTGGGTAATGGCTAGAGAGAAGATAAATAGGGATTACCTAGTTAGTTTAGGTGAGGGTGGTTTGACTGAAGAATTCCTTAAAGGCAGGGGTTGGCGTTGAACTCTATATCTAGACTTAAAGACAAGTATGGGAGATCTGTAGATAGATTTAGAATCAGCGTTACTCAGAGATGCAATCATGCCTGCATATTTTGTCATAGAGAGGGAATTTTCAGGTTTGAGGATGAGGCGCTGAATCCGGAAGATTACGGTTTCTTAGCGAAGATTTCTAAGACTCTCGGCATAAGCAAATATAAATTAACTGGTGGCGAACCACTAATAAGAGATGATATAGCGAGTATTGTTAAAGAGTTAAAGTTTTATTCAAGTGAAGTATCACTATCAACTAACGGCTCACTACTTAAAGATAAAGCACGCTATCTCGCAGAAGCCGGATTAGACAGACTTAATCTGAGTCTTCATTCGTTCAAAGACGAAGTCTTCGCTTATATTGCTAGAGCTCCTTTAAAGCCGGTAATAGAAGGCCTTATTGAAGCCCTTGATGTCGGACTCAAAGTAAAGATCAACTTTGTCGTTATGAAGTCAAACGTAAGTGAGGTTTCAAGACTGCTTGATTTCGCGAGCAAAACAAACACTTCTGTTAATCTGATAGAGCTGATACCTTTAGGTACGCCCCAACATGTGTATATGAAGGAATACGTAAGTCTAGACGAGATAAAAAGCTTAGTAGAACAGAGAGCTACCAAGAAGTACTACAGAGATTTTCAGAATAGACCTACCTATGTGTTAGATAATGGCATAGAAGTAACCTTGATTAGGGGATATGGAAATCCATACCTCTGTAGTGGTTGCACGCGCTTAAGACTTACACCAAACGGGGAAATTAAGGTATGCATTTTTAGAGAAGATATCTTTATTGACGTTAAGGACGCGATAAAAAACAGAGATTCTCTGGCATTAGAGGAAGCACTCAAGAAAGCTACTTTATTAAGAGAGCCGTATTTTAAGTAGGGGTGTATGAGTTGAGTATTCGGATGGTCGATATTTCTTCTAAGCCAGATGTTTTTAGGGAGGCTGTTGCTGAGGGCTTCATAAAGCTCAAGAAAGAGACTGTTAGGCTGATAAGAGAAGGATTAATAGAGAAAGGCGACGTGTTGGCTGTTTCTTCAGTAGCTGCTTTGTTAGCAGTTAAGAAGACTCCTGAGTTGCTCCCTCTAACCCACAATATACCCATCACGCACGTCTCTACATCATATGAAGTACTTGACGATGGTGTTAAGGTCACTGTAGCAGTGAGAACTACTGCGAAGACAGGAGCTGAGATGGAGGCTCTCGCAGGAGTCACGCTAGCGTTACTAAACATATGGGATATGGTTAAGAAGTACGAAAAAGACGAGGGAGGGCAGTATCCTGAGACAATGATAAGTAACGTGAGAGTAGTTAGGAAAACTAAAGAAGCTTAAGCTAGCGTTCTGCTCTTCTTATTCTTCGCCCGTCACCTAAAACCCAGAATTCTCCGTTTTCCCTAACCTCAAGCTTCGATATAGGAACTTCGTGTTTGACTCTCTCTAACACATACTCAGCAGCCTTGAAAGCCTTACTTCTTTCTTTGGCAGTAACGAATATGTAGATTGTTGGGTCTCCAGGCCTTAAATTACCTACTCTGTGAACCACAACCACATCCCTAACTCCGAACTCCTTAACTGCATCCTCACCAATTTCTCTCATCTTACTCAGAGCGAAGCTCTCATACGCTTCGTAAATCAGTTCACTCACTAATTCATTGTTTACTAACCCCTTAACGAAACCCATGAAAATCACCAACGCTCCACACCCATCCCTAGAAGAATCCCTAGATAATCTCTCTAGATACTCATTAACGTCTAACTTCTCTCTCGTTATTAATACTTCTACAGCCATTTCATCAACCACCAGCAGCCGGCGGTAATAGAGTGACTTCGTCTTCTTTCTTAAGTAAGTACTCATCACTAATGACGCGGTCATTAACTAGTATTATCAAGGATATATTAGCTTCTTCGACCTTCTTGAGAAATTCACTGAACCACTCGAGCTTGCCTGATAGGAAGTTTAGTAATTCCCTAACCTTTACAGGACCCTCTAACTCAATATCTACTGACTCAGTCTTAGCGAAGTCCCTCAATATTCCGAAAAACTTTATTTTCATCTGTACTCACCTGACCTCCTCTCGCTTTTTAGGGTAGGGTTTAGTCTCGTGCTAGGTCTCGGACGTAGTGCACGACTCAAGAATATAGCTCTTGCTTTCGAATCTGCACTTAGAAGGTCACTTCCTGAATACTTAGAAGTCATTATTGACAGCATGCTTATCATCAAGAGATACTATAAACACAGACTTTTATAAGCAATTATTCCTGTCGTCCCAAGAAGTGAGGCTTTTGCTGTGGAAGTATTTTGGTTTATCATAATAGTTTTATTATCATTATGATAATATAGTTATTGGGTCATGCAAAAATGTTAAGAGTAGATGTCAGAGCTGCTGGTTATAGGGCGGGTGAAGCAGTACTGAAGAGAGTCGGGTTTACGTGTAGTAGTGGAGAGTTAGTTCTGGTTGGTGGGTTTTCAGGTTCAGGTAAGACTACATTATTACTCACTATTTCAGGCGTTCTTTCCTCACTCCTTGGTGGTTGGGTTGATGGCTCGGTGCTAATCAATAACGTGGACACGCTCAAGACAGATTCTGCCGTGTCGAGGCTTATTGGCCTCGTGCTTCAAGATCCCGAGAAGCAATTATTGATGCCTACGCCTCTAGATGAAGTTCTCTTTACTCTAGAGAATCTAGGGTTCAGTGAAGAAGAAGCTCTAAATAGAGCTACTGAGTTATTGAAGAGATTCGGTCTTTTTGATAAGAGATTTAATCATGTAGAGACTCTCTCAGGAGGTGATAAGAGAAGACTGTCTCTCGCCTCAGCAATATCTCACAAGCCATATCTAGTTATGCTCGACGAGCCTACAGCGTCTATGGACCCTTGGGGCATAAGAGAAGTCAGAAAGTTCGTTGCTGACTTGATTAGGGAAGGTAATATTGTCTTGATTGTTGAGCACAAAATCAAGTATTTTCTAGATCTTGCTGACAAGCTAATATTGATGAGTTCTGGAGAAAAGATAGCTGAATACTCAAGAGATGAGCTTACTTCGAGAGACCTACGTGAAAAGCTTAGAGACGCTAACGTAGACGTCGAGCCTATTCATGAAGTGCTTGAGAAATCAAGTAACGAGAAGAAGAGATTCGGTAAAGCCCTACTAACTGTTGAGGGACTTGAGTGCTGGCATGACCCTGAGAAACCTCTTCTCAAGGGAGTTTCTTTCGAGGTAAGGGAAGGTGAAGTCTTAACCATAGTAGGGCCTAACGGTTCGGGCAAGACTACTTTACTGAAAACCATAGCGGGATTTCATAAAGGTTACTCAGGAGAGATTAGATTTCATGACAAAAGAAAAGTATTCTACGTTAGTCAAACACCCGATTACATGTTCCTCGAGAACACTGTTGAAAGAGAGTTAATGCTCACATCGTCCAGAACAGGCATCTCAATTAATGCTTTAATAGAGAAAGTACCTTTCTATACCGAGAAAAAGAATTCTCCCCCATATAGACTAAGTCTAGGCCAGCGTAGGTGGTTAACATTAGTTATTGCATGGGCTTATACGCCCGACATAATATTGATGGACGAACCCACAGTAGGGCTAGATCTAGGTTTACTCAATACTTTATTTAATCATGTAAGAGAGTTAAGCGAAGAAGGAATCTCTTTCTTAATATCTACTCACGACCCGAGGGTTCTCTTAGGATTAGCAGACAGGTCTCTCGTAATTGAGGGAGGCAAGATTAAAGAAGTAGAGCCTTATAAGGCTGCCTTAATGCTTGAGAGCGTTGCAGGTGTTTATTGATGAAGCTTAAATATAGAGAATCAACACTATTTCTTTACGCTCTAGGTATTTCTTTAGTAGCGTTCATAGCTAACTCTATTAACTCAATAATGCTCCCTTCACTACTTAACGGGATCTTAGGTTTCGTTTTAGGCGGCAAGAAATTACCTCAGAAGTTGCTGGCGATACTTCTGCTCTTAAACGCGTGGGGAGCATTCCTAAACGGACTCTACTTTCATAATTTTGGTGAAGTAATTATATCAACTCAAGCAATAGTAATTAGGAGAGGCGCGATAGAGTCCTTCTTGTTAGTTAGCTTAAGATTCTTCCTAGTAGTTGGTGCTACTCTACTCATGCTCGGCTTAGTCAACGTAAGAGACTTGATAAAATCGCTAGAAAGAGACTTGAGAATTCCACCAGGAATAGCTTTCTCAATAGCTTACGCATTCAGGTTATTCCCTCTATTAAGTAAAGATTTAAGCGAAATTTACGTGGCTAGGAAAGAACGAGGCGTTACTTCAGTAGTGCTGAAGCCTAGTGACCTGAGAAGCATCTTGCTACCACTACTTAACTTAAGCTATGAGAGGGCTGTGTGGGGCGGTATTTCTGCAGAACTTAGAGGCTTAAGACTTAGGAAGATGTCTGATAGAAAATCTTTAGGAGTAGGAGACCTCATCATATTGTCTACGCTAATTCTACAATGGGCAACCGTATTCTACCCACTACTTTAACTCCGTTATCGTCCGTTTAAAAGAGTGTTTGTTAGTTCTTACACTATAACTAAGCAATAAATATTTTTATTTTTTAGTTATAACATTATCTATGGTGAGCGTCACGTGATGAGAGCTAGATTCACAAGCATAGACTTAGCTTTGTTAGCTGTAGCGGGAGTGATAAGCGGCGTTGTATTTACTGCTACTTGGACAATATACAACATATCAGAAGTTGTTGTAGGGCCTGTAGGCGCTAGAGTAATTAGTTATGGTTTGTGGTTTATAGGGGCTCCGCTAGCAGCTTCTCTCCTAAAGAAGCCTTCATCAGCACTTCTAGGAGAGTTCCTGGGTTCTTTAGTCGAGACCCTGATAGCTCCTGCAGGCGGCATAACTAACGCTATTTACGGATTTACTCAAGGGCTTGCTTCAGAACTAGGTTACCTAATATTTAGGTATAGGCGCTGGGATATGCTTTCAGGAGCTCTCGCAGGAGCATTAGCCGGCATCCCAGCAGTTAGTCTGGATGCCCTCCTCTTTGGTCTGATAGGAGGACCTGCAGAGATGAGTTTATGGTTTTTAGCAGCCTGCGTTAGCGGAGCTATTTACGGTGCTGTAGTATCTTCCGTAAGTCTTAGTATCAGGAAATAACTACTCAACACAAGTAAGAGCTTTTTTAACAGCTTTAATAGCACTCAACGAGAAAACATAGATAACTGGCTCTATACCTAAACCACCAGAGTCAGCTATCGCGTCAGGCTCTCCGCCCAACTCACTAACGATTTTTTCCAGAGAAATAAAGAACTCCTCGATTGATTTATGAGGTCCTGTCTTAACCACATTCAATCCTGAAGAACTTAACTTCTCAATGCACTTCTCATCATACTTAATCGCTATAGCTGACCTTATGTTAGGAAACCTACTCATCACTTTAAGTAATACGTTCGCGGTGTGCTTACTCCCGCCCTTTATAGGATCACCTACAGCTATTACTCTATCACCGGACTTCACTATCCTCCCAGAAAAACCTGCCACGTCCCTAAAATCTCTCGCGTTAGGGGGAGCTGAAACTATGTTCATGCCGACTTCAGGAATTATCTCATGGCCTCTAGGATGAAAACTCAGTATTTCGTAAGCTACCTTAACTTCCTCTACGTAAGGGTCGCTAACCTCCTCAAATAACTTAAAACAGACTTCGCAATCTCTAGGAACTACAGACGATATTTTCTTGTGGGTCTTGCAGAGCAAACCTCTTCTCAAGATAGAGTTGAGAAAATTACTTATTAATTCTAAGTATTCGCGGTAGTTATCATTTACGAGCCTCTCTACTAAGACCTCTACAGTTCTCACAACCTCGCTCACGTCTAGTCCTAAGTCCTCAAGTCTCTTAAGGTATTCTGAGTAACTCACACTCATGTACTTGCTGATCATCGGCTGAGAAATTCCTAATAGTTTAGATATGCGTAGTTGCCCAAGACCTTTCTCATATAATTTATGAGCTAACAGACCCCTCAACTCTGGCATTACAAACTCACTAATTAAATCATGCGGTATCAATCCTGTCCCCGATAAAAATAAGTTAAGAAACTTTAAATGACGTGATGTAAGTCTTAGGACACCACTCAAGAGCCCTCGCAACTAGTCTTGGAAGGAGGTAGAAGTAGTGAGGGGCACTCCATACAGCCGCTCTCTAAATGCATCACATGTATACAGCAGGTTGCGAAACCTTCGTTTTTCTCATTAACTAATTTAATGTATAGGTAATCTCCTTTCAGATCTGCTTCTATCTTAGCAACGTTTTGAGTTATTCTATGAAGACATACGTCGTAGTTTTTCTCAGCATACTTAATAGAAAGCAGCACCTCATACAAACCCTCAGACTTCCTAATCTCCTTAACATTTACATTAACTAAACTCCCCAATTCTATCCCCTAAACAATTATCTTCTCGAGTAAGATAAGCTTAACTTTTTGTGAGCCTATCTACTACGAGGGTGTAGACGTGTGAGTACGAGAATCATAGTGTTCTCAGGACCTGGAGCTTCCGGAAAAACCTCTCTTACAGCTGCTTTCAGCGAGTGGCTCGCAAAAGAATTTAGTTCGAGCGTCAGCATAGTGAACCTAGACCCGGCAGTAGAGAAACTCCCCTATAATCCTGATTTTGACGTGCGTGAGCTAATAGATTTCAGGAAGTTAATGAGTGAGGAGGGCTTAGGCCCTAACGGGGCTATGATTAGAGCTGTTGATATGTTAGCTGAGAAAAACAAGGAAATACTTACCAGATTAAGAAAGTTAAAAAGAGATTATATTCTTGTAGACACCCCGGGCTTAAGTGAGCTGTTTTTGTTACGAGATTCAGGACCTAAAGTAGTCAAGGCATTAAAGAAGGTAGCTCTACCGATAGTCATTTACCTGAATGACGTCACAGCAAGCAAGACCCCGGCTGAAGCTGTCGTGACGTACTTAATGAGCTTAGTAGTTCGGTTGAGGCTTGACGTCCCTGTAATACCTGTCCTCAGCAAGTCAGACTTACTAAAAAATCAACTAAAAAAGACGTTCTCTGAAGAGATAAGTAGTCTAGCAGAAAAATTATCTCAAAGCAATGGCTTACTCAGCGAGCTGGCGAACGAGCTTACTAAGATTTTAAGTATGTATGCGATACCAACACGCGTGATAGCTGTATCAGCTATAACTAAAGAAGGTTTCCACTCACTCTATTCAGTTATTCATGAAGTGTTTTGCGCGTGCGGTGATTTAACCTGAGATTAACCTGAACAAAGTATTCCTAATATCAGCTAATCTCACGAAAGTCTTAGCAGCATTTATGGAAACCTTCAAATATTTCTCAGGCTCGTTAAAGTACATATTGATTATTTCGTTTAATTTCTTACTAAACTCTCTGTATTCCTCTTCATCTACTTCGTTAGCTCTATGGTCAGTGTAAATATCTATAAACTCAGAAATATCTTTGCCGAAAAGCCAGCCATTATATCCATCCTTAATCATCTCTAAAACCGCGCCGTCTCTAGATGCTAGTGTTGGGACGCCGTTAACTCCCGCCTTCATGAAGCTAGTGCCTGACGCCTCCCAACCCGGGAAAGGAGTGAATAAAAGCAGGTCAGAGCCTCTTAGCAAGTACTTAGCGTCTTCTAAGCCGTAGTTATTTAAGTATACTACGTTCTCGTACTTTCTTGACAACCTGAGAAATTCCCTCGCGTACATCTTGCCGTAAGTGTCTTGGGGGTGAGGCTTGCCGCCCAAGACATAAAAGACTTTCAAATCTTTGTTATCTTCTATGAACCTAGCTATGAAGTACGGCCTTTTATACTTAACTACTCTCCTTACCCAAGTTACTATAGGGGTCCCAGGCTCAGGCAACTTACTGAAACCTGCTTTCTTAAGATATGTTATGAGTTCTTCCCTAAGCTTCTGTCTAATCTTCTTGTAGGCCTCAAGATCGACCTCGTCTCTTAAAACGTAATTAAGCATTTCCCTGTCACACCACCTATTCAAACTAATCCCGTTAGTAGCGTCAGTAAGTCTGTCAGCAACGCCGGGTGTCACGCCTCTCATTATCTTCAGTTGCTTCCTAGACACTACGTAGCTCTTAGGTACCAATTTAATTATGCATTCAGTCAGGTTTATGTAGTTGTCTCTGATACACTCTCTAAGCTTATCTAAACCAAACTCGGAAATTAACCACTCTTTATGAATTACTGGGTGAGCCCACGGTCCGGGCGAGTGTGTCACGAACTTAACTTTAGATAAGTCTTTAAGAGCAAAGGCAGCCATCCCAGCAAAACTTTCTTGAAGATGTATTTCAGTGATGTCTCCCAACAAGCCAGATTCAATCAGGGTTGCCGCACCTTTACTTAAGATGAGATACTTGAGGAACATCTCCTCTGTATTCTTCTCTACATATAGTTTTCTAGTGAGTTCTACCGCCCAGAGAGGTTTTAAAACTCTCAGTAAGACTAGTTTAGATCCAGACACCTCAAACATAACAGAATCTAGAGTTATTTCTTCGCCTCTAACTTTTATTGTAAAAGAGCCTAAGTTTCGCCCATTAGAAACTACCCAATCATCACTAACTTCAGCAAGATCTCCATTGCTAACCTCATATGAGGCGTAACCTCCAGGATGATACATCGTGATGACGGCGTAGTCTATACCTATAGACTTAGCCTCAATAAGCTTATCGCCTTCAAGAACTCCTAAACCACCAGCAAATTTAGTTAGGCCCTCAATAGCTACTTCAGGAGTCACACTAACGTACATAAAGACCCCCTAAACATTCAATACGTTAGCAAAATAAGCTTATTCCGTCAACGTGAAGTAGTTAGTTACTGCTTAAAGTCTTAGCCACCGCGAAAAAGCCTAAACACTATGAGTTCCTTATATGAGCAGGCGTCCTCAGAAAACTTCAGAGTTTTAAATCCATCACTTACTGCTATGACTTCTAAATCTGTTTTTACTCCTCTCAAATCAAAGACTTTAGCTACTAGATCTCCTACACTAATACACTCTCTCAGGTCTAAACATACAGGCTCCTCGAACAGCCCGACTGCTCTAACGCATATTCTATGCATCAACAACTAACCTTAGCCTTAACTCTTTCAATTTCTTTAGCTAATTCTCTCATGTCTAATCTCGCTAACGTTTCATCCTTAGGTATTCCTAACTCATCCCACCCCAGCCCCTCATAGTAACTAATTAGTTCCTTCTTCACGTCCTCCCTCCTAGGAGCCTCACCTCTCTTCGGTCCTGAAGGGAGTGGCTCGTAAAATCTTTCTGGGTTATCATCGTGTGTTCTAGGGTCCCAAAAAACGTCAGGACCTCCTAAGAGTAAGAGTACTCGCTGGATAGTTAGTGTCCTCACCCCAGTTAAGTAAACATCTTCTTCACTGAATCCCCAGCCAGTCACTGCGTTGAGATAATTAACTAGCTTCTTAACATCTACTGCGTTAAAGAAACATATTACAGCACTATCTAAGAAGGCTGTGAATGCTTCAGATTCTGTTGACTTAGACGGCACGCCGGCTGTCGACGTATGGTCTCCTCCCTGAACAGACCCAGCATAAGCGATTTTTTGAGGGTAGTCTAGGCCACTCCTTATGCCGTGAGCCCCCACGGCAATGCCCTTAACTTGAACAGCATACTTTAGCAAGTCCGCCCCAGACTTTGCGCTAAGTTTCAACGCAGCTCTGTAAGTCCCTTCAGCTAGTATAGAGCCGATGTCTCTCTTATACGCTATGTCATGAAGTAATTTCATGATGCAGTCTACATTCCCCCACCTCAACTCACAACCCACGTCTTCTATAGTCAAATAACCTTTCTCAAAGAGTTCTATAGCAAACCCCAAAACGTTTCCAGTCTGTATACCACAAAGTCCTAACTCGTCAGCTAATGCCGAGAGCTTAACTACAGACACTACATCGAATACTCCTAAATTACTCCCTAGATAGGCCCCCATCTCATAGTCGGGTCCGTCACTCACGTAAGACCTTAGATCATCAAGTACTCTGCTTATCTTCATGCATGACGTAGGGCAGCCCCAGTCACTCCATAAGTTCTTAATCCAACACTTCCTCTCAACTTCTTCATGAGTATAAGACCTCACGTTATGCCATTCTTCTGTCCAGTTCTTCACGGGTTCTGAACTAGTAACGTAGCCTGTATACCAAAGACCTTCAGTAGTGCCCCAATACCTAAAGACTCTCATCCTATTACTGAGTTCACTCAACACCTCCTTCCTCAGCTTAACTACCTCATCTTCATTACTTACTTTAGGTAGGGGTCCATACCCCTTAACTGCTACAGCCTTAACTTTCTTAGACCCCATTACGGCGCCATAACCTCCGTAACCGGCCGCGTGAGTAAGTTTACTCATGACTACTGAAGTTCTCACAAGGTTTTCTCCGGCAGGTCCTATGTAGACGTAACTAGGTAGCGTGTCAAGACCTAACTCTATTTTAATATCTCTGTAGAGTAAGTCATTAAATGCCTCAATAAACTTAAGACCTCCCAGACCCCATAGCTTAGTAGCGTCGCGGACCTGCACTCCTTCGTCGTCTACGTAAATATATACGGGATTCTCAGAAACTCCTCTCAGTATCAGTCCATCATACCCGGCAGACTTGAGCTCAACACCTATCTCGCTAGATAGTGTAGAGCCGACCACGCCCCCACTTAAGGGAGACTTACCAGAGATAACTAACTTTATTCCTGGATAATAACCCGTGAGAGGACCCGTGAGAATTACGAGTATGTTCTCAGAACTTAAGGGATCAACGAATTCCCATTTAGACCCTAATTCCTTCCATAAGATCCAGGTAGCGAGACCTCTGCCACCCACGAATCTCTTAAAGACGTCTTCAGGAACTTCAAAGGTCCTCGCAGTCTCTCTGCTTAAGTCAATGTCGAGGAGTCTTCCCCAAAAGCCAAACATTAAGTAACACCCCTCAAACAACACCTAGCTTCTTAGCTAAGTCTCTTGAAGTCTCGATAGGGTTGTTTAAGTAAGACTTAACAACCTCTCCACCAGGTTTGCGAACTAACATTAACGCGTTGAAACCTATGGACTCACACACTCTCACACAGACTGGATCCCCGCCACACAGGTCACATATCACGACAGCTTTCTTACCTCTCACTATCTTAGGTACTTTCCCGGGGCACGCACTCACGCAAGACCCACACAACACGCATGAGTCCTCACTAACTAATACAGCACCAGTCTCAGCTACGCTTAAAGCTCTAGTAGGGCATGACGCTACACAAGGATAGTCATCACACTGGACGCATAAGTAAGGCACAGGAAATCCATAAATAGACTCATGAATTCTTATTCTTGAGGCTGCCGGCCAGATAAGGCCTTCATGCTTTAGTGAGCACTCAATCTCGCACAATCTACAACCTACGCACTTAGAATAGTCTCTTAATATCCATACTCTCAAAACATAACACCAAATAATTCACGAGGATAAAATTTAAATACAAAAAGCTATAATTAGCTAGTTGCTGAGTTAAGTCTCTGCTTGCTTCCTTATAACTATTTTCTGGCCTATTAGTGCTGTGCTGGGTATAAGCACTGTGTTGCCGTCTTTTCTCTTAGCTATAGTGAATAGAGTTCCTATGTCAGTCACTATTACTTCACTCTCTCCAGCAGCATCTATTATGTCACCGATCTTAAACGGCCTTGCTAGGAGCAAGAACATGCCGGATACGGCCTGACCGAGGACCTGCTGAGTAGCGAAACCTATTACTAACCCTATGAAGCCTCCTAAAGCTACGCCGGCAGCACCGCCAGCCACCCCGCCAGCGATGCCGGCCAGCAAAGCACCTAAGCCTAAGATCTTAATAAGACTCCTAACAGCTGCCGCAGCAGAAGGACCATACCGAGGAGAGAGCAAGACGTAAAACATAGACGCTATGGATGAGACTATCAACCAACCAATCAACAAAGCTACTAAGACATACACGTAAGGCTGATAATCTCTCAGTACGAGCAATCCCTCCAGCGCTTTATTCTTCTCTACTAAGTCTGGTATAAAGTAATTAAAGAACCAGTTAAGAACTCCCAGAACTAACACAGCAACCACTATGTAGATTACTAATCTCCACAAAACAGATCCAAGAGAGTCCTTACTTGATGACATAAGATAACCACCAAATAAATATATCTTAACCTTGGTTAATAAGTCTTTAGTAGTTTCTTTAAAATAGCTCTACTTCTTACTCTTTGTTTTCTCTTGAGTTTCAGTACTCTTAGCCTTACGAGATTCTTTAGACTCACTTATCATGAAAAGTGTAGTTCTTTGTCTACCACCCACCCTACTCACCTGCTTATACATCGGTAATAGATTATAAGTTTTTATCCCGCGTTTATTATATGTGGTTAGGTGTTAGTGATGAATGAGAGCGCTAACATATTATCTAATGAACCAGTCATTATGATACCTATATACATAACGCTGTCTGTTACGTATGTGTTCTTAGTAGCTGGGTCTGTCGGGTACGTTGCTTACAAACCCAAGAAAAAACCCTATAAAAGTGATAACGTTGAGTTTGTTCTCATAACTATAGCAAATAATAAAGTCAAGAATGCTTTGAAAGAAGCTCTAGAAAATCTCCGCAGGAGATTTAGAGACTACTTAGTATGGGTCGTTGTGGATGAGGGAGCCGAGCTAATGAGTTACTTGAGTGAGGTGAGTTCTTTAGACCCGTACTTGAGGCTCGTCGTAGTTCCTGAGACTTACGCGAGACCTTGTAAAGGCAAGGCACGCGCTATGAAGTACTTCATTGAGTACTTCGTAGAGGCTGATAACTGGTATGTTTTCCTAGACGACGATAATATAATCCTGGATAACCACTTCCTCTATGAAATACCTTACTACGAGGAACTCGGCTACGTGGCTTTCAACCCAATACTAAAACCTAGGAAAGGTAACTCGACTCTTGCTTACGTGATTGACTGGATAAGATACTTTAATGACCTAACTTTATACAGGTTCTTCACAGGCTTTCTAGGGAAGCCTCTCTTAGGACTACACGGCGAGTTATTAGGTATTAAAGGCCACGTACTAAAAGAACTCAACTTTAATTCATCGTCACTAGCTGAAGACTTCAGCTTAGCTATCGAGTTGGTTAAGAGAGATTACAGGACGTGGCAGTCAGGAACTATAGTAAGTATTAAGTCTCCTAACAGCTTGAACGATCTTCAAAAGCAGAGAGCTAGGTGGTTTAAGGGAGTTTTAAAAGACTTAAAACATGCTCCAAACCTGATGAGAGCTATAGTGGCTGTCAAATCTTTCCTCTGGGTTGCTCTAATATCAGTCGTTATAGCTGTATTAGTAACGAGTAGCTATTACAATTTGTTTGTCGTGTTTCTCATAATCCTTAATTCACTATATCACTGGTCAGCATATATGTACGGAGCATACAAATCCGGAAAATTAAGGTACTTCTTAATAGCCCCCATAGCATGGGTAATTGAAGTCACGTCAATCTTTAGAGCGCCTACCATAAAAGACTTCTACGTAATCAATAAGAACTAGTCAGCCGATGTCGGACACATCACTACCTCAGGAAGGGGAGCTCTCATCACGTACTTAATCTAACACAGTCTTCAACAAATCATGAGTGAGCGAGTTTATAAGTATTTCACGTTAGCGCGTCATTCTCGGTGTAATCTAATATGACTTAAGCTTATTAAACTTAAGACTAAGTAAACACAGTGATGAGGGATCAACCGTCTGATGAGTGATGTTCCCAGGATGTCTGATTAATCTTAAGTTATGTGAAAACTCGTAGAAATTCTGGCTTCGCTTATAAAGGAAGCTATAGATAGTAAAGAATTCTTCAGCCTTTAACGCCCATCCTGACGGCCTCTCCTATGAATCTCTGCGCTACCATATACATTATTATTATAGGTATTGCGTAGAGTATCGCTGTTGCTGCGAACATGTTCCAGTATGTAGTATAGGCCCCCACGTACTTGTACATTAGAACTGGTAAGGTTCGGAAACCGAAGAGGTTAGCTAGAATAAACTCTGACCAAGCACCCATGAAAGCGAAGATAGCTAATACTAGGATTGGTGCCTTAGAGGAAGGAAGGATCACCCTGAACATGAGAGTCCACCAGCCACTACCGTCAACGAAGGCGGCCTCATCTAACTCTCTAGGTATGCTGTCAAAGTAGTTTTTGAGGAGCCAAGTATTAAAGGGCACCATTCCAGAAACGTAGAGGAATGGTAGCACGTAGATATTGACTAGATTCAACTTACCTAAAAATACGAAGAGAGCTACAAGAGACGCTACACCAAAGCCTCCACTCACTTGACTGAATATCAGGTAAGAGTATAGTGCAGTACTCTTGCCTCTAAATCTAAACCTCGAAAACGCGTATGCTGCCGGAGTTATAAATAGTAGTGCTAGGAACACAGTAGCTCCGGACACTAAAGAACTTAAAATTAATGAGTTCCTGAAGTCCACGTCGTTGATGACAGACAAGAAGTTATCTAAGGTGAAGTATGAGATATCAAACGATAAGGTAGGCAGTCTCGAGAACGCGGTTAGGAAGATGTAAATAACTGGATAAAGAAGTATAGCAGTTATGGAGAACGCTACCGCAGTGATAAACAGTTTAAAGAGGTATACCTTAACCAACGTCACCTTACTTACCACCCCTCTGAAAGACGAACCTAAACCACACGTAAACATACACTGAGAGTATTAGGACGACTATAAGATAGAAGGAGGCCGCATAACCCCACTCATAGTCTCTCATGAATCTGTGATACCCATACAGAAGCAGTAAATCATTGCTGAAGATCAACTTACCCATAAACCTAATCATAGGACCGCCGTCATTGAGAACGAAAGGAATTAGGAATGCTTGAAGAGAAGCACCTGACGTAAGAACTGCTACGAACGCTACTGTCCTCATTATTAATGGCAAGACGATCTTAGTAGTTCTTGAGAATATGCTCGCTCCATCAACTATGGAGGCCTCAATAATTTCTTTAGGAATTCCCGATATGGCGCCGCCAACTACAGTCATTATGAAGGGGTAAGCCAGCCAAGCCTCTATGACGTTATATGCTAAGAAAGAGTCCCACTCATTCATGATAGTACCTACTGCTTGAAAAGGCCTACCAATAATAAACGAGAAAAACTGAGTTACGGGCCCATACCTAGGGTCTAGAACACCTCTCCATATCATGACAGATAATATAGCTGGTAGAGCCCAAGGCGTCAGCAACAACCCCCTCATTATCTTCCTCCCATAAATTAGTGGTGAGGAGAATAGGAACGCGAGACCTACTCCAATTAGTATCTTAAGAGGAACTGATGTTCCGAGAAATAATAAAGTCTTTAAGAGTGAGTAGTAAAAAGCTGGGTCATTAAATAACTGTATAAAGTTGTTCAGACCTATGAACATGAGGGGTCTAGCAGGGTAATCCGGGTTATACACGTTTATGTGGTTAGCGTTAGTGAAAGCCAGGTAGACTGAGAAAGCTATTGGCCATATGTTAAAAAATATGAAGAGGAGAAGTGAAGGAACCACAAGAATAAGTGCTATTTTAGCAGGAAAAAGGAGTTCTTCTTTACCTTTCGGCTTCTCCATGCGCCTAACCCACCTTACCCAGAAAGCTTCTGTAGTATCTGTTCCTGCGCATAATTAAGTGCTTCTTCAATCGTTGAAACTCCCTGATTTATAGCTGTTAAAGCATCGCTAACTGGCCCCCATACGTAATTCATTTCAGGACTTGAAGGCATGGGTATGCTGTTTTCTACTGCTTTAGCGTAACCATATACTACCGGTAATCTAGATAAACCTTCCCACTCGAGGACAGTTTTAAGAACTGGCACGAAACCTGCCTCCTCAGCTAGTTTCTGTATAACTTTATTATTTAAGGTAAACCATAAAGCGAATAACACAGCTGCCTCCTTATTTTGAGAATTCGGGTTTAACCATATCAGCTTAACACCTGAGTAAGGCTTTGGTATTATAGTTTCTGAAATCTTCGGTAAGGGTGTTATAGTGAAGTTTATTCCAGCATCTCTAATTGCTTTAATATCCCAGGGTCCAGTCACTATGCACGGTGTTTTACTAGTTAGGAATAGATTTAACTGAGCGTCATGACCTAAATCACCTTTATATAAGTACACGTAGATGTTCTCATAGAAGAACTTTATTCCATTTACAGTCTCCGTCAAGTTAACTCCCGGCTTCTTAGTAGTATCGTCAAAGTAATAGCCTCCGAAGCCGTGTGGCCATGCAGAAACAAAGTATGGGTCAACCTGGTATGAGATCCCGTACTTATCTGCGTCAGGATTATAGTACTGTTGCATTATATTCTTCAGCTCATCAAAACTTTCTGGAATCTTACTTACTAACGCATTATTACATACTAGGGCAACTGTCTCAGCAGCCCAAGGCAAACCCCATATTTTGTTATTATAGGATGCCGCTCTCAAAGCAGATGAGACATACTGATTCAATATATCGTTCGTTAAGTACTGGTCTAAGGGAACTATCATGGAGGCTTCAGCGAATCCTCCAGTCCAGTCGTGAGCCCACGTAAGTAAGTCAGGACCTCTCCCGATAGCTACTTGAGCTTGGTAGACATCCTTCATGCTGTCTTGATGAACCAAATTGACTTTTATACCCGGGTATTCGACGGTGAAGTTCGCGATTATGCTTCTTATAACATCCTCCTCGAAAGGCATCATAGAAACCCAGAAAGTAATCGTAACATCTATCTGTCTGTTTTTAGCTTTTTGAGCTATTTCATAGACCTCTCTAGTAACTGAAACCTCAACATCGCCAAACCTCAACTTATACTCAACAGGTGTTGTTGGTGTTGGGGTTGGTGTGGTTGTTGGTGTAGTTACTGGTGTTGTTGTTGGTGTAGTTGTGGGTGTTGTTGTGGGTGCTGGCTGGCTAGTCATATAAATCAATACAGCAGCAACAACAGCAATCAAAATAACAACACCAACAACAATAGCAAGAGTCTTACTAATAGCCCTACCCAAAGCAAGACACCTCAAGTAATACTCTAAATTAAGGTTAAAAAAGTTATTAATTATTTCTTCTTAAAGAAGAGCTTAATGAGTATAAGGAATGCCACGCTCAAGACTATAGCAGTAGCAATCACGCTTAAAGCTATCAGATTCCAATCAGTAACTAACTGGGAAGCTGTTGTTGTTTCTGTTTGTGTGTATGTAGTGCTCAAGACTACGGTCCTTGTAGTTGTTTCTGTCACGGTTGTAGGTGGTTGAGGAACCTGCGCCGCGGGCCTAACTCCTTTAATCTTAGCAGGGGTCCCGACTAACGTCTCCACATCAACGCTGTAAGAAGAGAGCTGAGCGTACTGAAGTTCGGACGTGGGAGCTAACAAGTCAACTATTCTAGGTATAACTCCTGCAGCAACTCCTATAGCATGTTGTGCTCCCACACCAAAGTTCCACTCACTAGGGTCTATAGAGAAAGATCTTATGTTGTTGGCTCCGTAGCCGTCCCAGGAAGTTAGTACTACTACCCATCCCCAATCACCAGGCTCTTTAATAGCGGGTATTAGCCCTTTAGGCACTTCAGCAACAATCTTGTTAGGTTGTTCAACGTAAATACTCATGGCGTTAGCTATGTTCGTGCCGTTAGGGTATATGATATTATTGCTTCCAGACCATCCAGGTCCTACAAGCAATGCTACTTCCCAAGCATACTCTGGGTCTATATTGACCCACAGACCGAAGGTCGTGAGATTGCCGCTACCTGGGATACCGTCAGTGTCTAAGTAGATGTGGAAGAACTGCATGCTGAAGCCGTTAGGTCCTCCCCACGGGTTACCTCCCAACTCTCTTACTTCGAAAGTTAACAAGTACTTATCACCGATATCTAGAACGCTGAACTTGAGTAGGTCGAAGACTCCCGGCACGAATACTTTATTTAGTGGGTAAACGTATGTCCCGGCACCTTTATCATCTCTCTCAGGATCTGCGAACTCTGCTATTACGTTAGCTCCAGGAGCTACTGGAGGTCTAGGTACCCTAATGAAGTAAACACTCCCTAATCTGCTTGAGTGAGCTTCTAAGGTGTTGTTTGAGTAGAGAGCTACTGTCAAGTAAGTCACATCACCTACTTCCAAACCTAAGTTAACCCACTTAATACCTAGAGCTATGAAGACGTTGCCCTCACTACCTAATACGTTATAGTAATCAACGTAAGAAGGATAATAAGTCTCGTTACCGCTTGCTTGATAAGTAATGACAACTCTGCTGAGAGGGTCTGTTAAAGCCTCCTTCACAACCTTAATAACTACTGCGCTAGCTATAGCCACACCCAAGTCTCTCGTAGAGTTCATCGGGTATACGTTATACCCTCTGATCCAGGGTGAATAACTCCTCCTAGGATTGCTTAAGTAGAGAACTACTGAGTAAGGCAAGTTAGTAGTTAAGTTGATCCTGAAATTCACGTATATGTAGTCACTGTCAACACCTACTATGACCTTATCTAGTGCTTCATGCGCTATTACAACCTCTAGCACACGATCTAGTTCTGAGTCCGGTATAACGTAGTTTGCTGGTTTAGTTCTCAGAGACGGTGGTGATTGAGTATTGATTACTCCTGAAGGGACTCCATCAGGGAGGAAAGTAGTGTTTAGGTAGGGTGGTGGCTGAATATCTGAGGATCTGTAAGCTTCTAGTAGGTAGTATTTGTAGACTAGGTCGAACCTGCCTACAGGACCCCACTCACCCCCATACCACCAATTCCAGTCACTTGCTTCTGCTCTTAAGAGAGCTTCAGCAGCTACTGGATTTATCCCGGCTAACTCATTAAGACTTGAAACGCTGTATCTAGACATTACTTCGTCCCTAGCTTTAACCAACCACATCAAAGCAATGTTTTCTTGCTTATCACCTATCCAAGTACTTAATCTAGCGTCTTTGCCGCTCCAAGAACTCTCTGCTATTCTTGCTGGAAGCTCTCTAGTAGGGAGGGCCTCATAAGTCGTTATATGAGATATATCTTTCCCTACCAAGTCAAGATATTTTTGAGTAGTTAGTGGCAGCTCAGGACTTTTCTCCCTGTATAGATTCAAGTACTCAGAAGGAGTTAAAGTGACTATGTAGCCCTGCTCTTGCAATTCTGTGAGTGCAGCGTAAAGGGAGTTGAGGAAGTCATCGCCGAAGTTCTTATAACTCTCCCACGGATTCTCCCCGTCCAGAGCTATCACTATGACACTGCTCTCGTCAGTATTAGCAGACGCTATACTCAGTAAGTAATTTCGGAAGTCCCCGATAGCTGCGCTGGTCTCCATCCCTGAATACTGGAAACTCAGTCTGTTACTTAACTCAGGGTCTCTGAAGAACACGTAGAACGACGTAGTACCGAAATCTATTCTCCAAGGTCTTAGGTAGTTATCTGGTCTTGACACATCAACTCCGCTTAACTCTAGCACGTTCCTGTCCGTCACACACCAGGAAATGCCGTACTCACTGAATATCCTTAGTGCTTCCTCATTGACCGCCTGCTCAGCAGGCCAAATACCTGAGGGAACGTAATTGAAGTACGTGCTGAAGAGCTCTAGCGACTTGCTAACGTGTAATCTTAAGTCATCGTACCAGCCTAAATCAGCTAAGAGCGGAGCTATTGGGTGAGAGTAAGGTACCGGAATAATTTCTGCTTGACCCGAGTTAAGTAGTTCTCTGTATTTAGGTATTATCTTGCTCATTATCTCTACGTGCTTACTGAGGACTAGAGCTAGCTCACTCTCGGTGAAGGACGGGTTTGTCTGGGTTAAGGCTCTCTCCCTTAAAGAAGCCAGCTCAGTATATTCACTAGTTACTACTTCAGGGTCTATCCAGAGCAGATTAAAGAGAGTTGCTAAGTCTATGAAGTCCTGCCTAGTAAACTCACTAACTACCTTGATTATCATATCCTCTTCTGGAAGGCCAGCATATTTCGTGAATGCCGCTTGCGCTCTACTCCTCAACTCCTTAAATTTAGGTGACAACTCTAAGATGTTAGCCCAGTTAATGTCGAAAAACCCTCCAGGTATCCTCAACACCTCAAAAAGATCTCTGGTTGTTGCAGTCCCTTCAACAATCTTCCAAGATATTATTTGCCTTAAATCCATGACACCGTTAACCGCGCTCAGTAACTGATGGAGGAGCGAGCCAGAAAACGTGAAGGTAGCCTTAACCTCAGGATACTTACTAAGAATCAAAGCCATCTTATAATAGTTGCCGACTGAATGCATCCTGACCCAAGGAAGAATGAAGTAAGAGTCGTTCTCACCATAATACCATGGTTGATGATAGTGCCAGACTACGATCACGTTGAGAGGCTTACTCTCAGCTCTTATCAAGCTAAACGGAGCTGAGAATATGCTGGCGATGACGAGACCTGCCAAAAACAGCAACAGAATCTTTCTCCTCACAGTATACACCTCATTAATTATCTACGTCAGTCAAAGAAATATATTTACAAGACTTCTAACAGTTTGTTTCTTTAATGACTAGATTATTCTTCATACTCCTGAGTCCGCAGAAATGCGGGCGGGGAACTACCTGCATTGATGGTGAGATAGCGTGCTTGAGCTAGGCTCAAGACTGAACTAATGAGTTCGGTGAGGATATGCGGCCCTCAAGGTCAGAAGAGGGTCAGATGATTTGTAGTGAGTAGCTCTGGTGAAGTCCTACGAGAAAAATTTATAAAACTCTTTAATGTTTACTATGATGTTCATTGGTTATGAGGGGATTTAAAGTTGAAATTAAATAGTAGGGTATGTAACTTAAGCCTACAGCATCCCGTGATGAATGGTAGCGGTCTTTTAGGAGCTACTAAGCAACAAATAAGTATAATGTGTTCATGGGGTTTAGCAGCTATAGTCACTAAAACTATTACTCGCTATCCCCGAGTAATGAATAAGCCGCCAAACATACTATACTTGAGTGATTTAGGAGCTATTATCAATTCTTTGGGTTTGCCTAATCCAGGAGCTGAACGTCTCCACGAGTTAGTTCAGGAAGCTAAAGCTCACGGCTTGCCTACAATAGTTAGTGTCGGGGGAAGTTCCGTAAGAGAATACATAGAAGTTTCTTCTAGGGCTGAGGAGGCAGGAGCTGATGCTGTAGAACTCAACTTAAGTTGCCCTACTACGTCAGGCTACGGACTCAACGCAGTAACAGATTCGCAGGTCTTGTATGAGATAGTGAAGAGCGTGTCTAGCATTATAAGATTGCCAGTTATAGCTAAGCTAGGAATTGATTTAAGGAATGGCTTAATCAGCCTAGTAGGGAAGGCGCTTGAAGGCGGTGCTAAAGCCGTAACCCTGATAAACTCAGTTAGAGTTGTGTCCATAGATCCTGAAAGACTGGCATACAGTCTTTCCTCTAGTAATATGGGTTACTCTGGAGCACCAATATTTTACGTAGGCTTAAGAGCAGTTCACGATGTCTACAGAGAATATAAGGCAGAGATAATAGGTTGTGGCGGTATCAGGCATTGGGGTGATGTCGCTTCATATATTCTAGCCGGGGCTAGAGCAGTCCAGCTAGTAACGTCTTTAATGAGAGCTAGAAAACCTGGGGAGTACCTGAATAACTTGCTGAGAGGTCTTGAGGATTGGCTTGAGAGGAAAGGATTTTCGAGTTTGGAGGAAGCTATAGGTTACATTCATAGAATATGAGTAAAACAGACTGAGCATCTAATGAAGAGCTAGTAAGTGAGGCCCGAAAAGAACTTGAGCTACTCTCAGATAGCCTGGTATATAGACTCTCTTTTTTCTAGACTTGATGGACTTAATTATATGTCTAGCCACTTCTTCAGGCGTTAAACCGCTTTTAATCTCGCTCACGCCAGCTCTAGCGTGAAAACTTGTTTTGACTAGTCCTGGATAAACATTGACTAAGTTTATGTTCTTAGACTCTAACTCTCTGCGTAAGGCCTCTGAAGCGTAATGCAACGCTATCTTAGTAGCGCCATATAGTGGTAACTTAGTCATTAAAACGTGTATGCCAGCGGTTATTATATTAACTACTGTAGACCCGCGCCTCATGAAAGACTGTAGCTCTTTTATTAGAGCTAGAGGAACAATGAAATTAACTAGAGTCATATTAATCATTTCATTAATATCAACCTCAAGTAGACCTTTATAGAGACCATACCCAGCATTATTCACTAGAATATCTAGAGCGTCGAATCTGACCGCGACCTCAGTAACTATTAATCTTATGTTTTCGACTCTGCTTAGATCAAGAACCAAATAATCAAAGCAGTCGCTATAGGTCTTCTTAATCTCGTTAAGGCTTTCAGAGTTTCTTCCAATACCTAAAACTCTATTATTGTCCTCCTTACAAAACTCTTTACTTAATGCTCTTCCTATGCCTGAGGATGCGCCAGTAATAACTATGTTTATATTTAACCACCAAATAATTAAGTCAAAGTAGCTTTATATTGTTGACAGCTACAGGCTAATAGAAGGTAAGCTTTGAACACTACAGGCTTAAAATTCAAGAAGAGGAAGGTTTGTCCGCAGTGTAGAGCCAGCAGGAAACGTAGTATCCTGGCTCAATCTCTGTTAGAGGGGGTTCTTTAACTTTGCATACCTCCATCACGTGAGGGCATCTCGGATGGAATCTACAGCCTGACGGCGGGTTTATCGGGGATGGGGGTTCACCCTGCGGTCTAGTCTTCTTTCTACTCCTCGAAAGGACTGGGTCTGGTATCGGGATTGACGAAAGTAGCATGACTGAGTAGGGGTGAAGCGGCTTCTCATAAAGTTTCTGCGCGTCCCCGACCTCTATTATCTTCCCTAAGTACATGACCGCCATCCTGCTACTCATGTATTTAACTACTGAGATATCATGTGATATGAAGATATAGGTTAAATTATAGTTTCTTTGTAGGTCTTTAAGTAACTCAAGTATCTGTGCTTGAACAGATACGTCTAGAGCTGAGGTAGGCTCATCAAGAACTATCAACTTAGGTCTTAAAATTATAGCTCTTAATATTGCAACTCTCTGTTTCTGACCACCCGATAATTCGTGTGGGTACCTATACAAGTGTTCTGGTCCTAAACCTACGTTCTCCATCTCCTTAATTAAGTGTTCTTCATAATTATCTAGCTGGACACCGTGTTCTCTTAGAGGCTCTAATAAAGTTTCCGCAATAGTCATCCTAGGATTTAGTGACGTATGAGGGTCTTGAAAAACCATTTGGGCATTCCTTCTAAATTCCAGTAGTTTCTTTCCTCTCAGCTTGCTCACATCTTTGCCGTCAAACAAGATCTTTCCGGCTGTGGGTCTATTAAGTAGGAGTATAGTTTTGCCTAATGTGGTCTTTCCGCAACCACTCTCTCCAACAATTCCTAAAGTCTCTCCCTTAAAGACGCTGAGACTTACACCATCAACTGCTCTAACTTTAGCAAATAGAGAGCCCCTTACCCTGAAGTATACTTTCAGGTCCTGTACTTCTAGTAGCGGTGGAGACAACAGACTCACCTCCTCAAATAAAGCCAGCAAGCAACTCTATGGTGAGGTTCTACTTCCGTCATCGGCGGTTCTTCACGTCTGCACACATCAACTGCGTAAGGACACCTGGGATAGAACCTGCAACCGGGTGGTGGGTTTATTAGTGAAGGAACCATACCGGGTATGGATTCAAGCCTCTCAATTCTCTTAAGAGGGTTAGGAACAGACCTAATTAGTAGCTGTGTGTAGGGATGCAGGGGTTTGTAATACAGGTCCGTAGTAGGCGCTTCCTCAACTATTTTGCCAGCATACATGATGTAAACTCTGTCTGAGACTTCAGCTACTATACCTAGGTTATGTGTTATTAGGATTAAGCTCATCTTATATCTTGATTGGAGTTCTTTAAGCAATTCAAGAATTTGGGCCTGAATAGTCACGTCCAAATTTGTAGTTGGTTCGTCAGCTATCAACAGTTTGGGATTATTAGATAAGCTAGTAGCTATTACTGCTCTCTGCCTCATACCACCTGATAATTCGTGCGGGTAGTTCTTGATTCTCATTTCAGGACTCGGTATAACGACTTCTCTCAAGAGCTTTATAGCGTCTTTTAAGACTTCCTTAACTCTGGCTTTCTTATGACTAGTCACTGTCTCCACTATATGTGCGCCTATAGTGTATAATGGATCTAGTGCTGACGTAGGGTCTTGAAAGACGTAAGCTATTTCGTTGCCTCTAATATCTCTAATGACTTCATCAGAAACCTTAAGTAAGTCTACTATGTCATTATTTCTCCTTCTGAAGAGAGCTGACCCATTTTCTATTCTCCCGGGATGCTCTATGAGTCTAGTTAAAGCTCTAGTAGTCACGGTCTTCCCGCAACCTGTCTCACCAACTAGAGCGACAACTTCCCCCTCATATACGTCAAACGAAACTTTAGATACCGCATTCACTACGCCAGCATACGTATAGAACTTAACTTCAAGTTCTCTCACCTTAAGTACTTGATTATCTTGAAGTAATTCTGCCATCACTTACTCACCCTCTTTAAACTCTATAGATCTCCTAGTACGCGGGTCTAGCACATCTCTCAAAGCGTCGCCGAGCAAGTTCCACCCGAGAGCTATTACAAGTAGTATGATGCCGAAGTAGAGCACTATGTGCATGGTTCTCTCAGGGAAGAAACCCCCAGCCTTAGATATGAGGTAACCTAGTTCAGGAACAGGTTCTTGAGGTCCCAGTCCTAAAAATGAGAGTGCTGCTGCAAATAGTGTTGCTGTAGCTAGATCGAACGTCATCATAACTAATATAGGAGATAGCACATTAGGTAAGATATGTTTAGTGAGTATCTTCCTTGTAGAAAGTCCTACGAGTTTAGCAGCTTCTATGAAAGGCTGCTCACGTACACTCAACACACTGCCTCTAACTATCCTGGCATAACCCGGCCACCATACAATCACCATAGCTATCCAGACCGAGATTAATGCCGCTAGCTGTGCGTACTCCTCAGGTCTTAAGCCGAAAATGAGTGAAAGGAGATCTCTAATAGGAGTATTGACCTCTAGGAAGAACCTAATTTTCTGCGGGAGTACTGAAGCGAAAGCTATAGCGAGAATTAAGCCTGGAAAAGCTATGAAGATATCAGTTAGTCTATAAAAGATTAGAGAAAATATAATTCTTTAAGTTAGGATAATTTAACTTAAAAAGGTAGTCTGTACTGGCTCGTTACTATGTTATCTATTCTTAATTTCTCTAAGACTCTCAGCGGGACTTGTAACGTTATTTGCACTATACCTGGTAGTCTGCCTATCTCTACTGCGCCGCTAATAGTAACTCTATTCCTTACCTCCTCAACACTCATCCCGAATAGTTTGGAAGCCCTAATGAAGCCTCTCGTGACTGCTTCGTTAATAGTGGGTCCAGACCCTATTACTTGTATAGGGGCTACAGGCTCTACCTCTATTTTTAATCTTCTAGCTAAACTCAAGACATGATCCCACTCGTCCTTCCTCCAGGGCTTAGCTAGAGGCGGTAAGTCTTCCTCAGGCGGTAGTAGTATGGGGCCTTCTAAACTTAAGTTCTTAATTACTGAAACCTCTACGATACTCTTAGCAGTAACGTCTGTCGTGTGTCCGGCAACCTCGCCATCTCCCTGCATAGCGTGAGCGTCTCCCGCATAAATTCCTCCACCCTCTACCTTGACAGGAACTATTAGGGTAGCACCCTCCCTCACCGAGTCTATGTCTAAGTGTCCGTCAGTAAGCCTGGTCTCATAATCTTCTTTAGTGATTGCGTAAGGGTGTGAAGCGTTTATGAGGAACCATCCAAAATCACCAGCATTGTGTGAGTCAGGTATATCGACTGCTGGTGTGCTACCTAACTGACCTAAGAAAGGTTTTATTCTAGTTGCTAACCCGACAATATCGCTCTTACCTAACACTAGTACGGGAACCTGCTTAGAATTTCTTGGGAGAACACTCCAATCAGCCGCATTCTTAGCTATATCCTCAGCTATCCTCTTATTGACTGTAATGCCGACACCCAAGCTTAAATCAAACACCATAGTATAGCCGTTAATCATCGTAAAAGGAGAGGCGGGAGCTCCACACTTCCTACACTTAACAGCATTATCTCCTATATCATCTACATAAAACTCAGGCCACGGCTCATTACATGAAGGACACTTCTTCATCACGTATGGGTCGCCAACATAACTACCTGGACGTACAGCATCAACGCCAGAGGAAGAAGCCTTAGAAAGAACTTCTATACTCAATACTCTAATGACTATAGCATCACCTACTCTAGCGCCCTCTACAGCGACAGGAACATTAACTTCGTGACCCCCCCTTATATTAGGGGTTATCATAGGACCCCAGCAACCAGGGGAAGTAACGAACACTACCCTACCGCCATCAGCAACAGGGCCTATCATCTTAGTGTGTGGTCCTATTATACCGTTAGTCTGAACATCATTATATACTTCTCTCTCGGCACTCAATACAATACCCCAAAATATGATTTTAGGGGAGGTATTTATGTATAGCTTCAAAAACTTTCTTTATCTTCAAGTTTAAAACAGTGCGCACGTTATAGCTTATTTGAGTGCTGTCTTAGCTACTGCCTCTATTATCTTGACGTAGCCCGTACACCTGCATAAGTTGCCTTCCAAGCTCTTCTTTACATCTTCTAAGGACTTGATTTTCTGCTTACTTATGGCAGCATAAGCCGTGAGTAGGAAGCCCGGCGTACAGAAACCACACTGTATCGCGCCTTCATCAACGAAGTTATTAACGAGTTCTCTGAATTTCGGGTCTTTCTCTAGTCCCTCAACCGTGACTACCTCTGCTCCCTCAACTTGCGGCGTTAAAATTAGGCAGGAAGTTACAGGGTTGCCGTCGAGTAGGACTGTGCACGTCCCGCACTCTCCCCGTTCACAACCCCTCTTAACGCTTCTCACACCTAGTTTTAGACGTAAAGTATCAAGAAGGATTTCATTAGGACTCACATCAACCTCAACTTCTTTCCCGTTTAGCTTGAACTTTACTATCATTATTTACTCACCCCCTCTAAACCAGCTCTTTCTAGAGCCTTCAGTAGAGCGTCTTTAACTAAAACTCTAGAAATGTGTTTTCTGTATTCTGCTGAAGCTCTAACATCACTTATCGGCGAGATGTCGTTCAACACAAGCTCTGACGCCTCCTCAATGACGTCACTTCTCACCTCCTTTCCTTTTAGGAAGGACTCAACACTCCTAGCTCTAACCGGTGTCGGAGCAACAGCGTTTAAAGCTATCCTCACATCTTCAATTCTCTTATTCCTTATTTTAAGGACTGCAGCTATAGCTACTACAGAAAGTGTGAAGGAATTCCTCCTACCTACCTTAACGTAAGAATAAGACCTAGCGAAGTCAGCATCGTAAGGCACTACTATCTCATGAAGTAGCTCAGTCTTGTACATTACGGTCTTCCTAGGTCCTGTGAAGAATTCTGTTATTGGTATTTCTCTTGTTCCTTCTATGCTTGTTAGTTTTATTTTTGCTTCGTGTACTAGGAGTGGTGGTGCTGAGTCAGCAGCAGGAGAAGCATTACACAAATTACCACCAACAGTAGCCATATTCCTAATCTGCCAGGAACCCAGCATCGAGGCCGCTTCAGCAAGAACCGGCAGCTTCTCTCTAATGACTGGAGACTCAACAATATCCTGCATTCTGGTTAGTGCGCCTATCCTGACCTTATCGCCTTCGTCAACTATGTATCTCAGGCTCTTAATTCCTGAGATATCTACTATTGTTTTTGGCTTATACCTACCAATCTTCAAGTCCACTACTAAGTCCGTCCCTCCTGCTAATACTTTAACGTCTTCCTTCCTGCTCAAGAGTCTTAAAGCTTCATCAAGTTCTGAAACACGCACATACTCTATCTCAGGTATCTTGTAGAACACGTGGCCTCACCCCCTCACCACACCTAAGAACTTAAGCACATTCTCAGGCGTCAGAGGTAATCTAGTTATGTTCACCCCCAACGCGTTGGCCACCGCATTAGAGAGTGCGGCAGGCATAGGTATCAAGGCCATCTCACCAACACCCTTAGCCCCGAAAGGACCGTACTTAAAGACATCCTCTACGTAAACAGGCTTAGCTATCTCAGGAACATCTCTTATTGTTGGTATGACGTAGTCTGTTAAGTCAGGGTTTAATATCTTGCCTTTCTCGTCAAATACTAGATGCTCCATCAGGACGTAACCCATGCCCTGAACAATAGCACCCTCAACCTGTCCCTCAACTTGTTGCGGATTTATTATTCTTCCGGCGGCTAAAGCAGGCCATACCTTAAGCACCTTGACTTGCCCAGTCCAAGTATCTACCTCTACCTCACTTATTACTGTGATATAACTGTATGCTGGGTAAGCAAACCCCTGACCAACTGTGTCATCAAATTTACCTTTAGGTAAGAAGAAATATCCGGTTGCACTTAATTCAACTCCTCTAGACATTGCTTCCTTAATGAGGTCTTTCCAACTCACGTATCTTGAGGGGTCGCTCTTAACCAGAGCTTTTTCGTCTTTTAATACTACTTCCTCAGGACTCACGTTAAGCATGCTAGCCGCGAGAGAAACCAACCTCTCTCTAAGTTTCGCTGCCGCTACTAAAACCCCTATACCACCGATACTTGTTCCTCTTGAGGCGTGCGTAGCTCCAGAGTCGGGAGCGTCAGTACTTCCGAAAATCACCTTGACATGGTCTGGCGAGACACCGAGCAATTCGCAAACTATTTGTACATGTGATGAGGTAGGAGATCCCTGACCAATCTCGGTGATTCCAGTATACATAGTTACAGACCCGTCTTTCTCTATCTTAATGTAAGAGTTAGACCAATCCGGAACTCCCCTAGAGGTGCTTATGCCATGCCACGCAACACCTATACCTATGCCTCTCTTAAACCTGCCGCTCATCTCGTTAAATTTCTTGTATTCCTCATATTTCTTTCTCCACTCCGATATCTCAGCTAATTTTCTTATGGCATCACCTACCCCGACAGAATGGTCGAGGAGCTGGCCCGTAACTGTGTACTTGCCTGGCTCTAAGATGTTCTTTAGTCTGAACTCTACGGGGTCCATACCTAGCTTCTCAGCCAACTGATCCATCTGTCTTTCAACGGCGAACTGGATTGACGCATTACCAAAAGCTCTGAAAGAACCTTCATAAACCTTATTAGTGTAGACAGCATATCCATCTACCTTGGCGTTAGGCACTTCATAAGGACCTGAAGAGTGCATCGTAGCTCTCCACAATATGAAGGGCGACCTATTAGCGTACGCGCCCGTATCATGTATTATCGTCACATCAATCGCTTGCAGCTTACCATCACTGCTGGCGCCACTCTTATACTTTATTATTGCTGCTTCTCTTTTCGGATGAATAATTATTGATTCTTCCCTGCTATACAGGACGAACGCGGGCTTCTTAGTTAAGTAAGCTACTAGACCTGCCTTAGCAGCCGCTAAAGGACCCTCGTCATCTTTACCTCCGAAGCCTCCCCCAACGTAAGGAACTATTATCTTAACATAGCTGGCAGGGACCCCGAGAATTTTAGCAGTTATGTCTCTTGCTAGATGCGGATATTGGATACCTCCTATGATCGTTATTCTCCCCTCCATATCAGGTATAGCTAGTGCTGCTTCAGTCTCAAGATATATGTGGTCTTGATGATGTGTCCTGTACTCGTTTTCCACTATAATATCTGATTTACTGAAGCCCTCAACAATATCTCCTTTCCTAACTTTAGTTCTGAAAGCTATATTAGAACCCGCTTCATCATGTATCAGCACATCAGTCCTCTCCAGCGCCTCTAGAGGGTCTAGAATATAGGGTAGTGGTTCGTAACTAACCTTAACTTCTTCAGCAGCCTTTAAAGCTTTATCGTAATCAGTTGCTGCAACAAGAGCTACTACCTCACCAACGTACCTAACCTTCCTTTCCGCAAGTAATGGCTGATCAGGTAACGCATAACCGACTTGATTAACTCCTGGAATGTCTCTAGCAGTAAACACTTGATTAACTCCTGGAATCTTTAAGGCATCAGTTACATCAATATTTTTAATAATTGCGTGAGGCTCAACACTAAGAACCTGCTTAATAAAGAGCGCCTCACTCATTAAGTAATCTTCCGTATACTTGGCAGTCCCTAAAGCCTTACTCAAGGCATCAACTCTGGACACCCTCTTCCCAACAACTACGAATTCTTTGGCTTCAAGCCACTTACTAATAAGAGACTCTGGACCTACGTTGATGTGCGTCATGATATCCAACCAAGATTAACACAAGAGTAGATTAATAAATCTTATGTTAACTCGTCACAGAAAGAAAAATAGACCTTATGGAAGTCCTTCAACACCGATAATTACCTAGCGTCAGTGATGATGGATGAGGGTTGACTACGTGGCACTCTTCTTAAGCCACAGGCCCCTCGGTTCGGTGTCTACTAATCGACTGTTTCTAACTATCACATTACCTCTTAACAAGACGTACTTTATCTCTCCCCGTAACTCCCAGCCTAAGTAAGGAGTGACTTTATGCTTGTATTGTAGCCACTCTTCAGTTACTAACGTTTTCCCGTTAGGATCTACCACAACTAGATCGCCGTCGCTGCCTATTCTTATCGCACCCTTACGCGGCCATAAACCGAAGTACTTAGCAGGATTTTCTGAAGCTAACTTAGGTATCGTAGTAAGCTGTATTAAGCCTCTTAAAGCCATGTCAAGAATCACTGGGAAGAAAGTCTGAACGTTTGGAAAGCCTGCTGCTGCATCCCACACAGGCTTTAGCTTCTCTTCCCTAGCATGTGGTGCGTGGTCAGAACCTAAAGCACTTATTACGCCCTCATTAACAGCCCTAAGTAGGGATTCTCTATGCACGTTACTTCTTATTGGTGGATTAACCTTAATCAGAGTTCCATACTTCGAGTAATCATCGCTACTGAAGGTCAAGTAGTGAGGACACGTCTCACCAGTCACGTTTATGCCCTCCCTTAACGCTTCTCTAAGCAACTCAACACTCTCCCTCGACGACATATGAAGTATGTGTACTCTACCACCGGTTTTCTTAGACATCAGTATTAATTTCATGACAGCTAACTCCTCAGCTATGGGCGGTCTCGCGTCCTCATGCGCTTGCGGGTCTACCCTGCCAGAACTCTTAACCTTATTAGTAAAGTGACTTACGAGCTGGTGATCTTCTGCATGGAAAGCTACAGTAATTCCAAGTCTCGATGCCTTGCTAAGTATCTCGTAAAGAGAGCCCTCACTCGGTGGCGGTATATTGCCTGTAGTAGGGCCTAGGAAGACCTTGAATCCCACGGCACCAGCACCCATTAAGTCTTCAATTAAATGTGTGTTTGAGTCGTGCAATACTCCGTACAACGCGAAATCTACGTACGCCTTACTCTTAAGCAGTTCTGCCTTATTAACTAACTTCTGTGGCTCATCTACTGGCGGCAAAGTATTAGGTTGCTCAATGACTGTCGTAACGCCGCCTACGGCAGCAGCCACAGTTCCATGCGTGAAATCATCTTTATACTCTAACCCAGGCTCTCTCATGTGAACGTGCTCGTCAACAAGACCTGGAAAGACGAGTAACCCATTAACGTCAAGAACCTCATTAACACTCTCAGGACTTAAGTCCTTACCTAAAGCTACTATCTTACCTTCAACTATCTTTATATCAGCTCTGAGAATACCTTCAGGAGTTACTATTAAGCCACCTTTCACTAACAGACTATCTTGATACGTACGAGACACTTAAATCACCACATTAAACTATTAAAGAACCTTTATTAAGATGTAGTCCTAAACAAGACTCTCCGGACTTCCCTTACGAAGCAATAATCTTATGTTCTCTAGGTCTCCTCACATACACCCTCGTCTTAATTAACCACAAACCAGCTATAACAGCCACTAAAGAAATAGAACTAATTAACAAGTCAATCGTAGTTTTTGAGATGACAGATATGTATATTTCTCGAATAGCTATTACCACAGCTGTTTCCATCAAAACTATTAAGTACTCCTCACCTCTAACAGCTAACACACTCCTCAAAAGCTCAGAAAATATGAAGAGTAGAAGTATATAATCAACTATAAGCTTCAACTCATTGATTGTCGAAGTATAAGAGATTAAGGTTCCTAAGTCTCTCACCAAATAATACGTTGTTACTGCTATCATGATCCCTAACGCTACTAAAATCACTACGTCAATAACGTACATTATAATGTTTACGATTTTTCTAGCTCTCGCGTGTGTAGCTGAGAGACCCATTAACCCACCTTAAGATATTACTCACTTTGTTTAAATAAAAATTGCGTTTGTTGTAGTAGGTTGTCACGACTTACTATCTGGTTTTAGAAGTCTTTAATTCACTAGCTTTTTTAACCGCCTTAATTATGTTGACGTATCCTGTACACCTGCAGAGATTGCCTCTCAAGAATTCTTTGATCTCCTCCTCAGTAGGTTTCTGATTAATCCTCAGTAAGTACTCACTCATTATTATGAAGCCAGGTATGCAGTAGCCACACTGTATCGCGCCTTCTTCTACGAAGGCTTCTTGAACCTCGCTTAACTCATCACCTCTAGAGATACCCTCAACGGTCGTTATTTCCTTACCGTTAGCGTCTACTGCTAAGGTCAAACACGAGAGTATAGGTTCCCCGTCAAGCAATACTGTGCAGGCACCGCACTCTCCTATGCCACAGACGTACTTAGTACCCGTCAGCTTTAATTTATCTCTCAACACGTTTATCAGTAATTCGTTAGGTTTAACATCTAATGTTATAGGCTCGCCATTGACTCTGAAAGTGATTTTCACCATTTAAGTCACCTCCTCACCCTCTCTAATGACTTAATGAGTGAGTCGTAAACCAAAACCTTCGAGACTTCTCTCCTATACCAGGCACTCCCCCTCACATCATCTATAGGACTAATCTCACCAACTACTAAACTAGCTGCTTCTCTCAAGATCTCTTCATCAACTCTCCTACCGATTAATGCCGCCTCACATCTCTTAGCCCTGACGGGGCGAGGAGCTACTGAACCTAGAGCTATCTTGACGTCTTTTATCATATTATCTTCTACCTCAACGTACGTTGCCGCACTAGCTATAGCTAAATCCATAGCTACTCTGCTTACCTTAATGAAGGATGACTTCCCCCTCTTCCTAGGTATTATGATCTCGTGGAGTAGTTCGTAAGGCTTCATGACTGTCGTTCCAGGTCCTGTGAAGAATTCTGTTATTGGTATTTCTCTTGTTCCTTCTATGCTTGTTAGTTTTATTTTTGCTTCGTGTACTAGGAGTGGTGGTGCTGAGTCAGCAGCAGGAGAAGCATTACACAAATTACCACCAACAGTAGCCATATTCCTAATCTGTACACTACCCATAGACTTAACAGCATCGTACAACGCGGGCACTTCCTCTCTCACTGAGTCAGACTTTTCTAGGTCGCGCCACGTAGTCAAAGCTCCTATACGTATTGAGTCCTTATCTGTTTTTATGTACCTTAACTCCTTGATGCGCTTAATATTAATTATGTATTTGGGTTCAATAGCTCGGACCTTCATCTTAACTAGAAGATCAGTCCCTCCAGCAAGAATCCTCGCTTCATTACCGTAGGTTTTTAGTAGCTGGAGGGCTTCCTCAAGACTTTCTGGCTCAAAATACTGAAACTCAAAAGGTATTATCTTAGTGTTTCTCAGAGTGATTGGGACTGGCCTTACCTCACGACTCATAACCCACCACCTCCCTTCTCTTTAATAGCCTTTAGTAACTTGTCTGGAGTCATTGGCAACTCATAAATCCTCACTCCCACAGCGTTATAGACGGCGTTTGCTATAGCTCCTACGGCGGGATTCATCGCCGCCTCACCCAAGCCTTTAGCTCCAAAAGGTCCCGTAGGCTCGTACGTGTTGGCTAATATTACCTTAAAGTCCTCAACATATGGAATGTCTTGAGCTGTAGGAATCTTATAATCTGTTATGAGACCCCTACTAAGTAACTCGCCGGTCTCCGGGTTGTAAGGAGTATCCTCAATGAAGGCCATACCCCAAGCCATGGCAAACCCTCCGTGCAGCTGACCCTCAACAAGGTCTCTGTTTATAGGCGTGCCTACGTCTGCTCCAGCAACTACCCTAACAGGTCTTACCTTACCTGTCCAGGTATCGACCTCTACCTCAACATAATAGACTGTGAAGCTCGGAGGAGCTGACGTGGCCCTATAAGAAACTACAGCAGCTATAGTACCCCAATTCCTTTGCCAGGCAGTCCTCGCCAGATCCTTGAGAGTTATCTTAACGTCTGGAGAACCCTCCACATAAATAATCGTCTGTTTCATCTCCTCATCATATCTTATCTTTAAGGCCTCCGGATTAACGACTTTATTCAGTAACCTAGTTGCGTATTCAAATATCTTCTGCTTAACTAACTGTGCCGCTCTCCTAGCAGCCTCACCGCCGACGTAAGTACCTCTTGACGCATGTGTACACACGTCGTAGGGAGTATTCTCTGTAGTAGCTGTAGCAAGACTTATTGACTCTGGAGGGACACCAAGTTCTTCAGCTATGATCTTGACGTGCGCGTCGAGAGTTCCTCCACCATGGTCTTGGAGGGCTGTTATATACTCTAGTGTTCCGTCTTCATTTAATCTCAGAACAGCGCCGGAGTAGTCGATTACTTCACCTGATATAGGTCCTCCTGCGCCGGAAGTATGGAATCCTCTGCCAACACCTATCCCTCTCCTAAACCTCCCTTTCTTGTCTTCAGGTCTTCCTCTACTCTCCCAACCGATTAATTCTTTACCCTTAGCCAGCAGTTCTGGGACGCCGTCAGACTTTATTACAGACCTGACAGTAGGTCCCTGACCCCAGAAGACGTCTCCTAATCCTACATAATTCTTTAACCTCAAATCAATTGGGTCTATACCTAGCTTCTCAGCTAACTCATCCATAATGACCTCAACAGCCCAAGTCACTTCAGGAGCTCCATAACCTCTTAAAGCGCATCCAGGCACTTTATTCGTGTAGACTGCCTTACCTATGTACCTTATGTTCTTCCACTTATACAGAGAAACGAACCAACCTAGTGAAGTCCCTAGCAGGGGATATGGCTGGATTTGGTGAGCACCTACATCAAGTATATTCTCAAACTCAGCACCAACTAACGTCCCATCTTTCTTAGCACCGACTTTTATTCTGAAGTGGAAAGTAAAGTTAGAATGGTCGAGCATGTCTTCCTCTCTAGTGTAAGCGAGCTTCACAGGCTTTCCAGCTTTAAGACATAACGCTACAGCTATGGGGACGAGAACATTCGTCTGTATACTCGACCCGAAACTACCGCCTATCGGGACCTTAACTACGTTTATCTTACTTAAGGGGATCCCGAATATCTGATGGATAAGTATTCTCGTGTTATGTATTGTTTGCGTTGTCGTGTATATTGTTATCTTTCCATCAGCTTCAGGAACGCATAAAACCGCTTTCGGCTCTAGCTGCATGTGGTATCTCTTACCTGTCTTAAAGAATCTCTCTATCACGATGTCAGCTTCCTTAAAAGCCTTATCAACGTCTCCTTCAACGTAGTTTAAGGTAGCAGCTATATTATTCTCTACCTTAATCCACTCATCACCTTTCATTATCTTCTCGTGAATTGGCGGGCTTTCAGCACTCATGGCTTTAAACGGGTCTAACACCGGTTCGTAAACCCTCTCAACCTCAAATCTGATTGACTCAGCAGCCTTCTGAGCTAGCTCCTCAGTCGGTGCGGCAACAGCGGCTATAGGGTCGCCGAGATACCTGGGCTTCTTAGTGAGGACGTAGTGATCTTTAAAAGTAACTTCATTTATGCTAACAAGTCTAGGGTTGAAAGGCTTCTGAGGAACGTCATCCGGAGTTATGACGACAGCACCTAGCCTCACAGCCTCGCTAACGTCAAAACTCTTAATGTCCGCGAAAGCATAGGGGCTCCTAACTATCCTGCCTATAAGCATTCCAGGAACCTCTAAATCATTAGTGAATTTAAGAAGACCCTTAACCTTGACTAAGGCATCCTTCCTCAGAGTCTTTGAATTAATAAAGGAAACCTTAGCACTCAATTTAATCATCCCAAGACCTTAATGAACACGGGTAATTAAGCTTTATCGACGTGACACCCTCCAAACAGAACACAGAGTTCCAGGTCACGGACACCCTTCAAGCCTGACAGCACGAGACTCACATACGGTCTCTCTAGGAAGCTCGAGAGACCGCTCTCAACACTTCTCAGGCACTCCCACACCAACGCAAAAACCTTAAAAACTTAACACACAGAAACTGTTTTCCCATACTAAACTTAAGTCATTGAAGGCTCATACTGATGATTAGGTCTTGTGAGATTTATTAGTTCCGGTACGAAACTAAGTTTCGGTGCGGAACCATGAAGCTATTCGACCTACAGCCTAAGTATAGTAGGAAAGATTTGTTTGATAGAACTAGAGAATTAAGTGAGTTGCATAGAGCTATTGACCGCGGCTATCCTATAGTCGCGCTCCTAGGGATTAAGCGTATTGGGAAGACTAGCGTTTTAAAGACTTTTCTCAACGAGGTGTACGGGATCTACGTTGATTTAAGAGGTGTCGTTAGGAGAGCTGATTTGGAAGTCAAGGTGACAGACTCTATAAGTAGTTCTTTAAGAAAAGTCAGAAAATTCGTGGAAGGTATCAGAGGAGTTAGTGTAGCTGGCTTCTCAGTAGAGATTAAGTGGAGAGGTAGTGACTCAGTAAGTCTTGCTGGACTATTAAGTGAGATTAACAAGAAAAAGAAAAGATTTGTCGTCGCTTTAGATGAAGTACAATCGGTTAAGCCCCCTCTCTCTGCTGAATTAAGAAACCTACTAGCTTACGGGTACGACAACCTAGAAAACATATCATTCATAGTAGCAGGGTCTGAGATTGGCATGTTACGTGATTTCCTAGGGTGTGAGAATCCCGGGTCACCGCTGTATGGGAGGTATATCTACGAAATACACATTGATAGATTCAGCGAGAAAGAGTCAAGAGAATTTCTTGAGAGAGGGTTTAGAGAGGAAGGTGTTGAACCACCTGCGGAAGTAATCGATCAAGCTGTTGAGTTCTTTGACGGAATAGTTGGGTGGCTCGTGTTTTTCGGTAGAAAATACGTTGACGGATACAGAGACATAGAAACCCTGAAGAATATAGCCGTAGAGCTCGCGCGTGAGGAACTAACCAAGCTAAACTATAGGGAGAGAGCAGTACTTAAAGCCATAGCAAGCGGACACAGAACGTGGAGTAGTGTGCGCAAACACGTAACAGAAAATTATGGTGTTACTATACCTAAAGCAACACTAACTAGAATCGTGACGAAACTAGAACGTTTAAGCATAGTAAAGAACTACGAATTCCAAGACCCAGTCTATAGAGAAGCTTCTAAAAAATTAAGACCATAGTTAGTCTCGCAACTTTATGAATTCCCTCCATCACGAGCTACTAAGTGTTTCTTCTCTCTGATCATTCCTTGTCTACTGCTTTAGGCTTCGCGAGTCATCTAAAATAGCTTGTCACAGTTTTTCTGAGTTCCTCACTGTAGTAGTCCGCGAGTCTTGGAAACGCGGGTTGCTAATCAGTTTATTAAGGCATTAAGCTCCACACAATTTATCCGCTGGCTTATGCCTGACCTCATTAGGGACACTAAGATGTCTGGGGAGCCGGAAACAGCCGCTTACCCTGATGGCGCGTATGTCTGTAGATTGTTGAGGCTTGATAAGTGTTTATTTAAGAACTTAACGTATGAAACAAGGAAAACATCAAAACTGTTTCAAGGATCTTAAAGCCTCAGGACTTAAGAGTACACAGCATAGACAAGCTCAGCAGGCCTAAAACGTCTGAGATAGGAGAATTTATAAGGCCGGATAAAGTAAGCTAGTAGGTGATTTAATTGCCTGATATAGTGACTCTCATAGTTTTAGGCTTATTTGTGGTTGTCGTCCTCGTTATTATATTGACGCATTTAAAGATAGTGCCTGAGTATAAAAGGCTCGTCGTTTTCAGATTAGGAAAGATAATAGGTATTAAGGGTCCTGGGCTAGTGTTTCTGGTGCCCATAATAGACTCAGGTACTTGGATTGATTTAAGAGAGATGGTTCTTGATATACCTCCTCAGACCTGTATTACTAAGGATAACGCGCCCGTGAATATAGATTTACTAATATACATGAAGGTTTTCGACCCAGAACTTGCGGTTAAATCAGTTCAGAACTTCGTCATGGCGTCTACAGGTATAGCAGTAACTACGCTCAGGGCGATAGTAGGGGACTTGCTGTTAGATGATGTCTTAGCACGTAGAGACTACATAAATCAAACACTCAGAGCTAAACTAGATGAGGTGACTGACAGGTGGGGAATAAAGATAACTTCCGTGGAAATCAAGGAAATAAAGCCGCCGAGTGAGGTTCAGGAAGCGATGATTAAGCAGATGGCTGCCGAAAGGACTAAGAGAGCTATGATACTTGAGGCTGAGGGCAAGAAGCAGTCAGCAATACTTGAAGCTGAAGGCTATAGAGAGTCGAGAATCAAGAAAGCAGAAGGCGATATGCAGGCAGCAATACTTGAAGCCGAAGGAAAGAGGAGAGCCCTACTAGAGATTGAGGAAGCTGCTAGGCAATTAACTCATAACACACTACTCCTCAAGTATTACGAAACTCTTGAGAAGATAGCTGTTGCGCCGTCTTCAAAGATACTGATACCAATGGAGGTAAGCAAGTTCTTAACCAGAGTTAGTGAGTTTTTAGGGAAAGAATAGCGTTGAAAAGAATAATTCATTTTTAGATTATTAGTCTTCTCATTTAATAAGTTCTGGCCTCAAGTAGAGCTTCAGAGAAGAATTACTTAGATCAGGATACCTGACCTCAAGACATGCTAGAGCGCCTGGGCTTAAGTAAATTCTAAAACCGCCTAATAATTCTTGAATAACTTCTTCAAGGCTTGGTGAGTGACCGACTAGCATAACAACGTCCTTGTTGTCGAGACTCATTGAGTTAAGTAAATGTCTGAGATTATCTAAACTAAAATACTCAGGCAGTAACTCATCCCTTTGAAGGACCTCACTAACTCCCAGAATCCCGGCCACTATCTCAGCAGTTTCTAAAGCTCTCTTAAGAGGGCTGGAAACAACGTATCTAGGCTTTAGACCAAGAACACTAGCCACCTTAATTACTTGAAGACGTCCATCTTGAGTAAGAGACCTCTCGTCATCTGAGACTCCAGGCTTTTTAGGCTCGGCTTCGCCGTGACGCATTAGAGCGATTAACACGAGTGCCTGCCCTCAGAACTTTTCAAGAGCTCTCTTAACTTTTATTTCTTTCTAAAAGCTTCTAAATACTTTATTATCTCCTCATACGTTGTCCCGTTAAGTAACCCGTCATTCTTTAAGACGTTGAAGAGCTGGCGTGCCGTCATCACGTAATGATATCTCATCCCGAGAGCTCTTACCCTATCTTCAGCTCCTTGCTCTCTATCTACCACGACTAGAGCCCCTGTAGGAATAGCCCCCGAGTTTCGCAGTATCTCATATGTTTTTATTATTGAGTCACCTGTTGTGGCCACGTCGTCAACTATGAGTGAGGACTTACCCTCTACCTCTCCTTCAACCTGACTAAGCGTCCCGTGATCTTTTTTCTCGAGCCTGACGTAAGCCATGGGCTTATTAGTGACAGCAGCCACGAAAGCTGCTAGAGCCACTCCTGAAGTCGCTACACCTACTAAGACATCGTATTGTGATAAATCAACTTTCTTAGTCACCTCATATATTATCAGCTTCATTATTTTAGGATAGCTGTATATCCTCCTCATGTCTATATAAAATGGTGACGTTATTCCAGAGCTTAAGACGAAAGACCCTATCTTAACAACACCTGCTTTGTATAGTTCGTGAATTAACTCCTGCATTCTCTAACCCTCTTTTCCTGCTCGTAAATAATCTTCTTGAGAGTCTCCTTAGGGTTTGAGGAACTAGTCACAGCCCGCCCTACTATCTCGTAGTCGGCACCAGAACATATTGCACTACCTGGTTCGGCGCCCTGAGCACCAACACCTGGCGAGAGTATTCTTAATTCGCTACCAGCTAATTCTCTGACCTTACTAATTACTTCTCTCCTAGTAGCTGGTGCCACAACACCCCAGACACGTAGTTCCAAAGCCATGCTAACAAACTCACTCAAGTGTTTATCAATAAACTCTGTTGAACCCGGATGACTCATAGAAACCACTAATATCGGCTTAATCCCTAATTCCTCAGATTTTCTGACGAGAGAGTCTAGCGCTCCATACTTACCAACAAAAGCGTGAGATATCACTGCATCTACGTCTGCATCCGCTAGGACCTCAACTACGTAAGACATGATATCTCCTATGTCGGCTAGCTTAAGGTCTGCTATCAGAGGCTTACTGCTCGCACTAAATAGGTCTCTCAACTTGCTTACTCCAGTTCTTAATACTAACGGAAGCCCTACCTTAAACGAGGAAACCAACTCCTCTAAGCAATCAACACGTTCTTTAACCCAGCTCTCGAGCTCCACCCTCGGTGGAGGGTCTAACGCTACTACTACTTTACTCAAATGCCCACTTAAAAAACTACAGAAAAGCTAATAAGCTTTTAGCCGCTCGTAACGACACTACTTAAATCAACATTGATAATCTTGAGTCTAGGAGGAAGTGAAGGCTCTACAGACAGGCTAGAATAGCAAGCTGAAGACTTTCCTTAATCTATCGCTAGGCGGGTGGAGCAGGCAGGATGTTATGAGGCGAGATTCTAGTTCTGTATTAGGTCTCTCAAATATATATGTTGCTGAAGCTATCTTATTTGGGACTATGACGAGCATTACTTTAAAGTATAGCTTAGTTCTTTGGTCTGTTCTGTTTGTAGGGCTCATTATAATTTCCACGACAACTTCTATAGCTTTGCCGCAGGGTAAAGTGGGTGTTGTTGCTGAATTGACATCAACTATTGATGGGGGTGCAGTCGAGGTTGTTTCTCGCGCGGTGAGCGAGGCTGTCAGCAGGTCTTCCATATTGATACTGTATATAGACAGTTATGGGGGGTACTTAGCGGCAGCCGACTCTATAATAAAGATAGTTATGGAGTCTGGAGTAACAACATACGTTTATATACCTCCAGGAGGTAAAGCTGCTTCCGCAGGGTCTTTAATAGCTTTGTTAGGTAGAAGAGTCTTCATGGGTGAAGCATCAACTATAGGTGCTGCGCAGCCAAGTCCCTCAGACGAGAAAACTGTCAATTATGTTGCGGCCAGGTTTAGGTCTCTAGCTATTATAGCTTTTAAAGGTAACGAAACGTTAGTAAGAGTTGCTGAGGAATTCGTAACTAAGAATAGAGTTTTGAGCGCTGCTGAAGCAGTAGCACTAGGTTTTGCCGAGCCAGCTAATAGCTTAGAAGAAGTAAAGCAGCGGTTAGGACTTGACGAGCTAGTAGTAGTTGGCTATACTGCCTGGAACCACCTAATATCTGTATTCTCAGCACCTATAGTGAGCTCAATAGCTCTCATGGTAGGCATAGCCCTAATATTCGTTGAGTTCGTTCAAGCAGGTTTTCAGGGGTATGCAATCGCTGGTGTTATTTTAATTCTAATCTCGCTATACGCTATGTCAGTAGTCCCCGTGAGTTTCTTCGCCCTCTCACTACTTGTACTAGGACTTATTCTCCTTCTCATAGAGATACTGACCCCAGGATTTGGAGCTTTCGGTATAACCGGACTTATACTCATGTTTGTTGGAGTTTACGAAATAATAACTAGCGAGTCTTTCGGAATCCCGTCTACATTACCACTAGCTGTTGCTACAGGCTTCGCAATGTTGGGAGGATTAATGATTTACATAGGTTACGAGGCTGGAAAAGCAAGAAGACTTAAGACCAAGACACTCCGTGAAAAACTAGTTGGTGAAGTCGGAGTAAGTAAGACTAGATTAACGCGTGAGACTCCGGGCGTGGTTTACGTGCTGGGTGAAGACTGGACAGCATACTCTGTTGATGAAGTAATAGAGCCTGGAACTAAGGTTAGAGTAACTGATGTTAAGGGCCTGACACTCTATGTTTCCAAAATTGGTGAGTCCACTAATGAATCAAGAGCTAAACTACAAGAAAGCTAGAGAAGAATTGAGGAGGAGGATATGGGATTTAATGGAAGCAACTAACATAGCTAGATTTCCGAGACCGGTACATGGCAGAATACCGAACTTCGTGGGCGCTGAGCAGTCTGCGTTAAACCTGCTTAAACACGACTTAACTAAGGCAGTCAAAGTAGTTAAGGTAAATCCTGATGCACCTCAAAGAGCTGTACGTGAGTTAATGCTTCGCACACACGTGAAAGTCGTAATGCCAACACCAAGGATATCAGAGGGCTTCCTACTGTTAGACCCTGACAAAATACCTGAAAACATGTACGGGGTAGCATCAACTATACAGGGAGCTTTCAAGTATGGTGAACGCGTAGACCTGCAAAACCTGCCAAGAATAGACTTAATTGTGGCTGGGTCTGTTGTCGTTGACGTGTTTGGCGGGAGATTAGGTAAGGGTGAGGGATACTCGGAACTCGAGTACGGGATTCTCATAGAATGCAAGAGAATCTCTCCTGAGACCCCGATAATGACGACAGTTCACGACATTCAGGTAATCACGTATAGAATACCGCTGGAGCCGTGGGACTTCACAGTCGACTGGATAGTGACACCCACTAAAAGTATGCGGGCTAGAGGACCTAAAGTAAGGCCTAAAGGAATTCTCTGGGAGTACTTAGAAAAAGATAAGTTAGTGAAAATACCCGTACTAGGAATGTTGCTGAAACAGGGAGGTTGCTGAGAAGCTATCCCGTATTGAGGGTCATCTAGCTACACTCTCCGAAACTCTTTAAGTACTTCCTTAATCTTGTTTTATGAGGTCTTCACTTCTCGGGAGTGCGAACCTCAAGAGAGCTATAACCCCTCCAAACCCCTTTAACTTAAGGGCTAGTGGGGACTCTGCTGGAATTATCCTGACACTACCTCCTTTCTCTTCAACTACGTTAAAGATCTTCTCTATGCGTTCGTATTCGTCAGAAGTAAGTAAGTCTTCACTTACGAGTAGAATGTCTACAGCGTTGCTTAGTGCCGCGAACTCAACGTCTCTTAAACCATATGCTATCCTTTCAGGGTCTGACATAAGTAGTTTCAGGAATTTTTCTAGTATTTCTTCACCTTCAACAATCACGAACTCTTGAAGTAAGCCTTTCACAGAATCTCTCTTGAGTAGTTCTTGTATCCCTGCTCTACCACCTATAGAGACAGAGTCTGTAAATATCTTTAGTTTGCCCCTAATTCGTGTTTTAAGTTCTTTAGTTAAAGCTTCTCTGAGAACTGTGGGGGAGCCTACTATCAGGAAATCTATTTTCTCAGACTCTAAATACCTAACTACTTCCTCAGCGATTAGAGTAGCCATGCTCTCAATAGATGACTCATCATCACTCCTTATACCGGGGAGTGTTAAATCATTTAAGAATCTTATTCCCTGATCGTAGAGAATAGCTAAAGAAACCTCATCAAAATCAGCGGCTACTAGTAACGCTCTAAATCTCCTCCTATTTGAAAGAGACTCTAATCTCCTCAGCAACGCCTGACTTATTGATTCTTTAAATAAAGTTATTTCACTCCCTACATCAACGTTCAACGTGTGGTGAGAGCCTCTTAACCCATATTCTTCAGGGCCCTCGACTATAATTCCATGTATTCTTAACCTGCTAGCGAACGGTTGAAAATAAAGCTTCTCGACCTTAATAGCTAGGGTCATGGGCAGTCTCCTCTTACCCTCACCATCAACTTTCACGTCTCTTAAAGTCTTAGAGACTACGACATCTCCTGCTTTAATGATGTTTTTCAGTATCCATAAGTCATCAACATCTTCTATCCTGACCTTAACCCAACCCTTCCTCAAGTCTTTGTCAATTATTTTCAACGATTACATGACACCAAATTTATTCGGTTTAAGACTATATTAAGCAACGAATTAAGCTTCAGCGACTACATAGCTAACCTCCTCTCTCCTTTAAAGGATAGGTGAGCCTCACACTGAAGAGCGGGATTTCCAGCTGACTTAAGAGTTCTGAAGACCGTATCCTATGAATTAGTTAGGGCCGAATAGAAAGTATGAAGGAGGTACTAGTGTTCAGAGTCAAAACACTCAAGCAATATGTGAAAAGGAAGGGCGCAGGCAATCGCTTATAAGAGGATCTATATATTAAGTATGGGGTGCGCATAATGGATAACAACCTTGATTACTTCTTCTTTCCTGAAAGCGTTGCTGTAGTTGGTGCGTCTAAAACTCCTGGTAAGGTAGGTTATGAGCTTCTTAGAAACTTAGCTGAGTTCTATAAGGGTAGGCTCTATCCAGTCAATCCAGCAGCTGATGAGATCCTAGGTTTTAAAGCCTACCCGTCAATTAAGGCAATACCAGACAGAGTTGACGTGGCAGTTATCTCGGTTCCTGCTGAGAAAGTTCCTGAAGTAGCTGTTGACGCTGGAGAAGCAGGAGTTAAGGGACTTATAGTGATATCAGGAGGTTTTAAAGAAGTCGGGCATGAGGGTGTTGAGAGAGAGAAGAAGTTGGTTGATGTTGTGAGGAAGTACGGGATGAGGTTGATAGGTCCAAACTGTGTTGGGGTTTACGTCCCTAAATCTGGGATGAACACTCTGTTTCTGCCTAAGACTAGGCAGGGCTTCCCACCACACGGGCATATAGCATTTGTCTCTCAGTCAGGAGCTTTCGGGTCAGCAGTATTAGATTGGGCAGCACTGAGAGGCCTTGGAATAAGTAAGTTTGTCAGCTACGGTAATAAGGCAGACGTAGACGATGACGACCTCCTAGAGTATCTTAAGAAAGACCCTGATACGAGAGTAATAACAATGTATATTGAGGGTGTTGAGGATGGCAAGTCTTTCTTTAAGGCGTTAAAAGACACTACTCCAGTTAAGCCTGTAATTATTCTTAAGTCGGGCAGGACTGAAGCCGGGGCTAGAGCTGCTTCATCGCATACGGGGGCTCTCGCGGGTCAAGACAAGGTATATGACGCCGCTTTTAAGCAGGCAGGAGTCTTAAGAGCTTACGGAATGGAAGAACTTTTTGACATGGCTTTAGCTCTAGCTCTCCAACCACCATCACACGGTCCTAGGGTTGCTGTCTTAACTGTGGGTGGGGGTTCCGGAGTGATGGCTACTGACGCGTTATCTGATTTAGGACTTCAAGTACCTAAGCTTAGTGACAAGACTGTTGAGAAGTTGAGGAGAGTCTTGCTACCTATAGCTTCCCCCTATAATCCTGTGGACGTGACCGGCTCAGCAAGAGACGAACACTTAATCCAGGCCGCAGAAATACTAATGAAGTCTGGTGAAGTAGACATAATACTCTGGTTACCGTACTACATCGTGCCAGGCATCACAGACAAGCTAAATCCAGAATTCGTGAAACTAGTTAATGAAATTAACGACACTCTTCAGTATCCGATACCTATAGTAGGAGTAGCTACAGGAGGCTCCTACACAGTAAAATACTCTGCTGAAGCTGAGTCAATGGGAATACCGATGTACCTCTCGCCTGAGAGAGCTGCTAAAGCAGTTAAGGCTTTAGTAGATTACGGTAGCTGGCTAAAAACTGTAGGGACATTTAGCGAATACATAGAGAATCTCAGGAAAAGACAACTTTCGTAGTGGGTGCTGGAATAAATTAACTTAAGATAAGGTTTTCGAGCGTCAGCACAAATTACGTACTAGAAGATTTAGAAAAGCTTAAATAACTATATATCTATAGATATATAGGTAGATAGAATGTTCCCGAGAAGAAGTATGTTTAGAGGTTATATGAAGCTAATAACTCTTTATGTTCTGAAAGATCAGCCTAAACACGTGTATGGATTAATTAAATCACTTGAAGACTTGATTGGTGTTAGGCCAAGCACCGGAGTTATATATCCTATTCTGAAGAGCTCAATTCGTGATGGGCTAGTAAGTGTAGAGACTTTATCAACTGAAAGCAAAGAAACGAAAGTGTATAAACTGAGTGAAGAGGGTCTCAAGTATTTAGAATTGCATGAGAGTGATCTTAAGAAAGCCTTAAAACTTGCTGAGTCTTTCAAGAAGTTCAGATTAGCAGGCTGTGATAAGCTTCTTGATCTTGTTAAAGAGATAATACTGAATGCTGGGAGACTTAATGACGCAGAATTACTGGAGCTCAGAAAAGCAATAACAGAGTTCGAAGCAAGAGTTCTCGAGATATTAGTGACGTCTAGGGGTGTTTCAGAGTGAGTGAGGTAGTAGAGGTTGAGGAGCTAGTTAAACGTTTCAAGGACGTCATAGCAGTAAATAATATATCTTTCGTCGTGAAGAGAGGAGAGATATATGGGTTGTTAGGACCTAACGGTGCTGGGAAAACCACGACTATTCACATACTGACGACGCTTCTTAGACCGACATCAGGCAGAGTTTACGTGGCTGGATATGACGTGCTTAGAGAACCAGATAAGGTGAGGAGGAAGATAGGGATTGTGTTTCAAGACCCTAGCTTAGATAATCAGCTAACAGCGTATGATAATATGTACGTACATGGGAGACTTTATGGACTGAGTGGAGAGTCCTTGAAGAAGAGAATCTTTGAGCTACTTGAATTTGTTGACTTAAGCGAGTTTGCTTACAAACAGGTAAAGAACTTCTCAGGAGGTATGAGGAGGAGGCTAGAAATAGCTAGGTCGCTACTTCAGGAGCCAGAGATTCTCTTTCTTGATGAACCCACAATAGGTCTAGACCCTCAGACTAGAGCCAAGATATGGGATTATATAGTGAGCATCAAGAAAGAGAAAAACATTACTATAATAATGACAACTCACTACATGGATGAAGCTGAAGAGCTGTGTGATAGGATCTCTATAATGGATAAAGGAAAAATAATAGCTGAGGGAACTGCTGAAGAACTTAAATCGATTCTAGGCTCTGATGTAGTGTATGTTAAGTTCATGGACGGTAGTAGAGTGTCGTGTCTTGAGTCTCGCATCATAGATAGGTGCAGTAAAATTCAGGATGGTGTGCTGGAGCTAGTGGTTAAGGATGCTGCTTCCGCAATTCCTGAGATTTTTGATGTAGCCAATAAAATGAACCTCAAGATAGTTGAGGTTAGTTATAGGAGACCAACACTTAATGAAGTCTTTATACACTTAACAGGTAAGGAATTGAGAGATTCGTTAGATGAGACGCATCAAGTAGTTCCGCGAGGTATTAGGAGGTGGCAGTAATGAATGGGTTCTTGACAATGACTTACAGGCAGTTGAAGAGATTCATTAATGCTAGGTCTAGAGTACTTATGTCTATAGTCAACCCAGTCATGTGGCTAGTTTTCTTTGGTCTCGGCTGGAGCAACGTGTTTAACTTCCCTGGCGCTAAAACAATATTTGGCGGTCTAGACTACCTTACTTACTTAGCATCAGGCATGGTAGCTATGACGATAATGATGGGGTCTTTCATTAGTGGAGTCTCCGTGATATGGGATAAGCAATTCGGTTTCCTTAAGGAGACTCTCGTAGCGCCTGTTTCTAGGGCAGAAGTGATACTTGGCAGAGCTTTCGGGGACTCCCTAGTTACGGTCTCACAGGGAATTATAATACTAGTCTTGATGTATTTCATAGCCCCCCAAATTAATTTAATGGGTGCTCTCCCGGCCTTCTGCTACGGGTTATTACTCTCTATGGGTTTCACATCTTTTGGGATAATGCTTTCTTTAAAGCTATCAAGTAGTGAAGGGTTCCAAATGATAGTAAATTTAATAACTATGCCACTTCTCTTTATGAGCGGTGTTTTCTACCCAATAGATAATCTCCCTGAATGGATGAAAGTGATAGCTTACGTTAATCCAATGACGTACGCGGTAGACGGCATGAGATACTGGCTGACTAATACTTCTAGATTTGATCCTCTAATTGATGTTGGGGTGTTGAGTCTACTGACTTCCGTACTGGTCTTACTAGCTGTTAGAGTATACAGTAAAACAACAATTGAGGATTGACTCATTCTTGATTTACTAATAACGTTTTCCTTATTTCCTTTATACTGTTACCATAGAGACTAGTGCCTAGTGCAACTGTTTTGGGTTTTGTAAAGGTTTGTAATGAGTTGATGTAGGTTGCTTTATTGTGGGTTGAGCTTGCTCACGATGTGGGTGTGTAGTGAAGACTCGAGTAGGTGGGGTATCTAAAGCCAGTATGTGGGGGTTTCCCCACAGCAATGAACCCGATGAGGGTGAGCTGTGGGTGGGGTTACCCTGAACGGGTGGAGACCAATGATAAGACCTCCAATGAAAGGGGGCCTGAGGTCAGTGAAGCCAAGGGTCGATATCAAACAACATGAAACCCAAACCCTATGTACAGCCCTAACTAGTTGAGGGAATTAAGAGCAGGCTTAAGTAGTTCCTTATCCTTATTATATGTAGTGAGGTAATGCTGAAGTGCATCAACGACGAGGTCATGAATTTTTAAGAAAGTTTCTTGAAGATTCGGGTGTATGGCATCATTTCTACGAGTTTTCTGAGCATACTATGACTGTAGAGGCTGCTGCTAAGCAGTTAGGTGTAGGTCCTGAGAAGATAATTAAGACTTTAGTAGTAGTTAGTGAGAAGAACGAGCCGTTCATAGCGATCATACCCGGTAATAAAAAGCTAGATCTAAACAGACTCTCTATAATCATCGGCAGTAGGGTAAGGATGGCTAAAGCTAGAGAAGTAGAGAAGATAACTGGATATGCTGTCGGGGCTTTACCACCCGTTGGGCACGGAATAACGACGTACGTAGATAAGAGTGTGTTAGAACATGAAAGAGTGGTGGGCGGGGGCGGCAGTACTCATGCCCTAGTAGAGATAGAGACAAAAGACTTAATCAGACTCACTAAAGCCTTAGTTAGAGATATTACTGAGTAGGCTGGTAGTAGCTGTTTCTCGGTGGATGGCTATTCGTTGGCTTTCATGTTTTTCGTGTCTGGCCTCCCAGCCCTCTACTTCTCAACGGCTTATTCTTCTCTCGCCCCGCCTGCGAGAGCGCGTCTCCAGCGGTTGCCAGCAGTTCACTCATCTCATTACGACGAAGCAGGGGTGTGTTTAAGAAAACGTAGATGATCCCCAAAACATATAGGCAGACCAAACAAACATCAAGAAGAAAACATCCCTAACTTAATTTAAGGAGACTCTAATTATTCTTAGGTGATTGCTTTGGGCGGGATTTTCGGTGTAGTGTGTGCTTCTCAAATACCTGCAGGTGTAGTTAGAGAAGGGTTGAGGAGGTTAACGTATAGAGGTTATGATGGGACTGGAGTTGCTTACCTTGACGAGACAGGTAACATAATCATACGTAAGTCGCCTAAATCACTGAATGAAGCCTCCAGAGACATCAACCTAGATTACATCCCGGCGAGCATAGCATTAGGGCACGTGAGATATGCTAGTAGAGGTAGGCCTGTATACGAGAACACACACCCTCTAACTGATTGCGAAAGTAGAATAGCTGTCGTAGGTGATGGAATCATAGAAAACTTTGAGGAATTTAAGGAAGTGTTGGAAAAGAGAGGTCATGTATTTGCTTCTAGGACAGACACGGAAGTCTTCGCACACTTGGTTGAAGACCTCGTGAAAGGGGGGAATACCCTCTTAGAAGCGATTGCTAAGGCTACTAAAGAGTTGAGAGGAGTCTACTCTATAGCTCTGTTAGTTAGAGGCGTTCATAAAATATACGTAGTCAACAATGAGCAATCAATAGTGATTGGTAAGGGAGACGGGTGCTACTATATCTCAAGTGACATGCCAAGTCTCTACGGCTTTTCTGAAGACGCTCTGGTGTTGGGGGATGACACTCTAGCTGAGATAGGAGCTGACGCGATGAGGGTCTTTGACGTAAGGACGTTAAGTGAGGTTAAGGAACTCACGCATAAGAGAATCAAGTACTCTCCAGGAACCTTTGAGAAAGCCGGGTATCCTCACTACATGTTGAAAGAAATCTATGAAATACCAGAAGCTTTAATGAAGACTACCTACACCCTCATGGACAAGTACCTCAGGTTAGCTTCAATGATAATTTACGGGGCTAAGAATGTCTATGTAGTGGGTACAGGCACTAGCCTCCACGCCGGTTTAGTATCGGCTTACTACTTCAGTGAGATTTCAGATACGCCTGTTAACGTGATTAGCGCTGCCGAGTTTCCATACTACGCGTTAGATAATGTATCTACAGGAACAGTAATCATAGCTATAAGTCAGAGCGGCGAGACTAGTGACGTCATTAAGAGTATTAGGTTAGCTAAGCAGAGAGGAGCTGTCATAATTGGGATTACTAATGTGGTTGGTTCAAGACTCTCACTAGAGTCTAACGTGTATTTACCTATTGGTGCAGGTCCTGAAATGGCTGTGCCGGCGACAAAGACCTTCACCTCAACTCTAGCTACTTTAGCCATACTTGCTACTTACACAGGACTCCACACGGGCTTAGCAGAAAAGAAAGACTTAGAAAACTTATATGATAAGTTAAGGAGTTTTGCTAAAGACTTATCAAGCATGCTGCCCTTAATAGACAATAACGTTTCTGTAATTGCGGATAAACTAGTGGGTTGGGAGAGTCTCTACGTCTCTAGTAGTGGCATAAACTACCCTATAGCTCTTGAAGGAGCTCTCAAGCTCAAAGAAACAGCCTTAATACACGCTGAAGGACTACAACTAGGTGAGGTTAGGCACGGTCCTATGGTTCTAGTTAAAGAGGGTTACCCGATAATACTTATAAAGCCTGTCGAAGAAACAGCTTTAGACCTTTATAATAAGGTGGCTAAAGAAGTCCTATCTAAGGATGCTAAAGTGGTCACTATAACTTCTGACGGGAGAGGAGTTGGAGATTTAATAGAAGTACCTTATGTTGATAAAGTTATATCGCCTATCGCGACTGTCGTAGCTCTTCAGCTATTGTCTTACAGGTTAGGTAGCAAGCTTGGAAGACCTATAGATACTCCTCCAGGACTTGTTAAGGCCTTAACTACTTAAGATGTTTTGAAGACACTCTTGTTATGAAGAACAGACTCTCAGATTTGTTTCGGACGCAGTACCTATAGAAGTAGATATGACCACAGCGAAGCTATGATTATCTGTAGCGTTGTTGCTAAGAGAGCTATTCTGAGCCAGTAAGACCACCCTAGACTTATCTTGGCTCTCTCACACATCCCTAAAGCTACTATGTTGGCTGTGGAGCCTATCGGTGTGTAGTTGCCGCCTAAAGTACCCCCATATAAGAGCACCCAGAATATCGACTTAGAGTTTGATAGACTACTCACTATTTTAGCTATCGGAGTCATCGCTACTATAACAGACAAATTATCAAGTACCGAACTAAGTGTTGCTGCTAAAGACAAGAAGATTATGTAGAGGAGGCTGTAATTTATGCCAGAGTTGCTAGCAACAGTTGATAGACTTAGGTAGGCTATCTTGGGTGCGGCACCGCTCCAAAGCAGGGAGTGACCTAACATAAATAAAGCTATGAAGAATAATATAGAAGGCCACTCAACACCTCTAGTTATGAAAACTTCTAATTCTTCAGCTCTAATTTGAGTTAATGACAAAAGTATAAATACGTAGGGAGTAAATGAGAGAAGAGAGTGAGGGTCTACGTAAGAAACACTCACTAATGATATTAGTTCTGAGAGGGGGCTGTTTAAGGCTATCGCTGTCAGGAAGCCTATGAGTAGGGCAATACCAAACTTAATAGCTCTACGCTCCTGCAGGGTCAGGTCAGCAAATGATTTAGTCTTTATAGCTTCTATGTCTTCCTTAGTTAACTTGAGAAACAGTCTTGATAAGTAACTCCTAAGTATGATGTATGATGCTGACGTCATTACTAACAAGGTAATGAATGAAAGAGGTAGCGCTCTATAGAGAAACTCGCTGACAGTAAGTTGAGCTTCGTAAGACACGTATATACCTATAGGGTTACCTACTGGTAACGCCATACTACCAGTGTTAGTGGCTAGAACTGCGAGTATTATTAGGGGTCTCACATCGTATTTAGTTATTTTCCTTATGTCGAGAACTAGCATGATTACGTAAACTATGCTAGTTACTTCATCTACTGTTAATGCTAGAAACCAGGCGAAGAGAGACAAATATAGTACTAGAAGTTGTGGCGAACCCTCACTTAAACTCAAGATCTTAAGTGCTATATACTCGAATACTCTTAGCTTGCGTAGTATGTAAGCAAAAGTCATGCTGCCTATTAAGAAGAGGATTAGTCTCCACTCAACACCAGATATTAGTTCTTGAGGAGGAATCACACCAGCAAAAACTAGCAAGGCTATTGAAAGAAAAGCAGCAGAATACCGTAACTTCATGGAAGTTACTGTGAGACCCACTACTAACAAGAAGAGACCGAGTGATAAGACTTGGTGGTAAATACCACTCGGAGAACTCAGCATTTCCTCGCATGTAGCTAACGCATAATTACCTCTTGTGCTACACCAAAATTTAATTACTTCTTCTCCTAAGGGGGTGTGAGGTATAGTAGATGAACTCATGAGTAAGTACGAGAAAAGAAATAACGTAGCAACCAGTACGATTACTTTAAAAGAAAATCTCACATGAAACACCTGACATTTTAAGCTTTATTTAGGCGGGGGCCATCTCCTATCAAAATAGATGTTCTTAGATGTGGCTGAGAGAGGTATTCCGAAAGCGTAGTCAGTTTTAATTAAACCTAGTTCTTGCGCGGCTACACCTACAGTAAACATCACTCTGTTGTCTACGTTATGTAGTGATGAAGTCTTAACAGCAGACCCTATTGCTATACCTAGGTTTACTAGAGAGCACACTAAGCCGGCATCAAGTCCCCAATTCTTAGGATTTTTAAGTCCTAAATCCACGATCTTACCACCTATCAATACTACCGCAATACTGTTTCTCACGTTCTGAGCATCTCTGAGAAAGAAATCTCCAAAATCTTTTGAGAGTTCTTCCATTTTACTAGCTAGTAACTCGAGTTCCTCTCTAGTATTAAGAATCTTAACCTCAATATTATCTACGCCTCTGGCCTTAGGAGCTGTTCTAGCAGAGAGTGCCATCATCTTAGCAACTTCAAGAACACTTTCCTTCAGAGCTTCCTCAAACTCTATCATGAGTAAAGCACCATATCTAGATTTAGTATAAATATAAATTTAAATTATGTTTAAGTAATATTCGCACAACGATTATGTGTTTTGATTTCCTTTTATTCTAAATAGATTAAAAGACTTCTTACGGATTCTCTTACGGGGTCGTGGTCTAAGTCTATGATTGAAGGCAGGCTATATCGGTCGCTCACTGAGCAGGACTCAGTAGTATGCCTGGTTTGTGAGAGAAGATGTGTGCTGAGGAAGGGTGTGAAAGGTCTTTGTGGGAATTATGTTAACCTAGACGGCAAACTGTATTCAATAGGGTATGGAAAGTTAAGTGCTGTTGAAAGCAGACCTATAGAAATAAAACCCCTCTTTCATTACTGGCCTAACAGCACTGCATTGACATTTTCTGGTTTTGGATGCAATTTTTACTGTCCTTGGTGCCAGAATCACTTCCTGAGTTTTAGGCATCCGGGTGACGAACCTCTAGTACAGCCATCATACCTAGTTAGATTAGCTAAGTCTCTAGGAGATGAGGGGCTCTCAGCAAGTTTTAATGAGCCTACGATTAATTACGAGTATTTAATAGATGTTGCTACGCTAGCTAAGCGTGAAAGTCTTTACTTAACTATAGTGACTAACGGGTACCAGAGTTTAGAAGCTCTAAATGAGTTAATAGAGTCTGGGTTCGACGGCTGGAGTATAGACATAAAGGGATGTCCTAACATGAAGAGAGCGTTGCCCAACATAGACCACAACAAGATCTTTAGGAACGCGAAGTTAGTTCTTGACAGTGGGGGGCACGTGGAGATGGTTTACCTAGTAGTAACTAAGACTAACGATAGTGAGGAATGCGTAGACTGGATTATAGACAAGCATGTGAGTGAGTTAGGACCCGAGGTCCCTTTACATGTGAACAAATATTATCCAGCACATAAATGGAGAGAAGAGCAGACTCCTTTAAGGAAGCTTCTAGAGATACGCGATAAGGCTAGGAAAGAAGGAATAGAATACGTGTATGTAGGTAATGTTGGAATCCCTGAACTTGAAACGACTAAATGTCCTAAATGTGGTAAAACCCTCATAACACGCTATAATTATAGAGTGATTGAGTTTAACTTAGTGAGAGACGGGAGTATCTACAAGTGTCCTCGGTGTAATACTCGGATACCGGTCAGAGGCAACTACGTGGCAGGCAAATAAGGAAGTAGGTTCTTTCATTGACGTGATATAAGATTTAATAGTATAGAGTAAATAGGTGGTGAGGGGGTGAATAATAAAGTAGTAGTCTTGGATAAGTGGTTTTCTTTTGGACCTGCCCTAACTAATGCTGAGTTCAGCAAGTTAAGTAGAGAGTATACACACGTGGTTGCTCTAACATACCCTCACGAAGTTAAGTATGACGTTAACTTTCTGAAGAGCTTAGGTATTGAGGTGTTAGAGGTTCCAGTTCCTGACTTCAGGTCTCCGCCACTACTCGATTTAGCATTCATTGTTGAGTGGATTTTAAGCAGGATTGATTCAGGCGGCAGGGTATATGTTCATTGCGCCAGAGGTTACGGGAGGTCTGCCACGGTAGCTGCAGCGTACCTTATCCGTAAGCACGGGAAAAACTGGCTAGAATCAGTAGATCGAATAAGAAAGCTTAGGGAGGGATCTTTAGAATCTGTTGAGCAACTCTCAGTATTGAAAGCTTACGACACCTTGCTAAGGTATTTAAACCCTGCTGAACTTCTAAACTCGCTTAAGTGTCAAGACAAGCAATCTAGAGATCACGTGTCGAAAGTACTACAACTAGGTCTCAAAAATTCTGACGCGATAGCTTCACTCACTAAAATACCCCAAGATCTGCTTATTCAAGAACTATTCAGTAGCGTCAATCAATACCTTAATTCTCAGAAACTAGGATGCATTTTTATGAAACTCCCAAACATAAGTAACTTAAATTTAAATCAACTAAATAACGACTTAGCAAGCGTCCTTAAAACGTACGCTGAATTATTCATAGTTGCTGACGAGCCAAGAAATCAATGCGTTGAGGATTTAGAGATAAGAACTGAGGGGAACAACTTAGTAGAAGCAGTACTTTACTGTAGTGCTGACCTCATGTCTTCATGCAGTATAGTTAAGAGGCGTGTAGAAAACTCACTATCTAAGATGTGTGAGGTGCTTGGATATAGTGTTAAGACGATAACGCTGGGTTTCCTCAATATTAGGGCGAAGTTTCTCGGATTAAGTCAAGCGTCTCTTAAGACTCTCAGCCCCGCCAATGAATGAGTATGCTTTAAATCCTTTCTCACGCAGTCTTAAGGCTTCTATATAGCTTCTATTCCCTCTATCACAGTATAGGACTAATGTCTTGTCTCTTAACCCTTCTAAGTTGATGTTTTCGTAGTGTAGAGCTCCTGGATAGTGCCATTCAAGATACGCGTCTAAATCACGAAGGTCTATTACTACCGCATCTTCAGGTATGTGCTCGATGACAACAGTCTTATCAGGCACTACGTCATCAAGACTAGAAGTCCTGACCTCAAGAACTCTGAGAGTCTTTAGAGTCTTAATTACTAGGTCTTCAGGAAGCTTCATAAATTCGCTACGTAATTCCTCGACAGTCACTTTAGTTCTGACTCGTGAAGGGGCTATCGAGCAAGGCTCACCCACCATAACTGATGTCTCGTAAGTACCTATCTTCTTAGAGATACTAACTATCTCTTCTTTATCAAGACCTACAATGGGTCTTAAAACAGGGAGCTGTAAACCAGACACTGCCTGTGCAGCACTCAAGTTAGCTAGTGTTTGGCTTGATGTTTGACCAATGGACTCGCCTGTTACGACGGCGTCATAACTTCCAGCAGCTATTTTGGATGCTAGGTGATACATCAGCGTTTTCAGAACTACTTGCCTAAACTCCCACTTCACGTCTGTCCTAATATAGTCTAGCGCGTTAGTTAAGTCAACCAAGTAGAATCTCGGGTTATGTCCGTAGAACCAATTATAAGTGAGTGTCTTAGCTACTGTGAAAGCCAGGCGGGTTGCGCTAGGAGAACCCATAAAGAAGTGAAGAAAGTCTATTTTAACTCCTCTCTTAGCTGTAAGCCAGGCGGCCACGGGTGAGTCTATTCCTCCAGAAAATAGGGAGAGAGCACGGCCCTCAGTACCTATAGGTAGCCCCCCTACTCCAGTAATTAATCTCTTGTAGAAGTATGCTATGGGACCTCTGATCTCTATGTTTATCTCTACCTCAGGATTTTCAAGATCAACTCCTGCCGAGTATGGTTTCAGGAAAGCACCTAACTCCTTAGCTACATCAAGTGACGTAAACGGGTGAGTACCGAATCTCTTAACTCTAACAGCAAACTTTTTACCAGTAACTAGACTTGTCGCATGCTCGCCTACCTTACTAACAAGGTCTCTCAAGTCACTGAAGTTTATTAGATCAACCTCACCTACTTTCATCACGCCGAAAACTTTACTTAAGTCTTCTAACACGTCTACATCGGATTCTAGGAAGATCTTCGCGTCAATAATTTTAAAACTGTAGTTAGTAGAGCCATACTCTCGAAGAACTTCACTTATGTTCTTGATTAATGTCCTATAAAATCTTGGCCTACTACGCCAAGACTTAAGAGGGAGTTCCCCAGAAACAGTTATTAAGTATTTGTAAGACATTGTTCTATATCCTACTTAATGTCTAGTTAGACACCTAAAACTTCTTTAAGCAGTGCTGCTCTAACGTACATGCCGTTCTGAGCTTGCTCAAAGTACTTAGCTTGCGGTAACGTATCAACATCTGTCGTTATCTCCCACACCCTAGGTAGAGGATGCATTATTATTGGGATCTTCTTATGTTTTTCTAGTAAGCTCCTCGTAATTACGTAAGAGCCCTTAAGTCTCTCATACTCTTGCGGATCTTCAAATCTCTCCTTCTGTAACCTAGTGACGTATAGCACGTCAAGCTTCTCAATAACTTCCTCAACATTCTCAACTAAGTAGTAGTTGAGCTTCCCTTCAATCTTCTTAAGTATTTCTTCCCTAACCTGAAGTTGCTTAGGTGCTATGTAGTAAATCGTTATGTCATTGAATCTTGTGAGCATGTATGAGAGTGAGGGTATTGTTCTGCCGTACTTCAAGTCTCCCATTATTCCTACAGTAAGACCGTCTACCTTACCAAACTCTCTCCACATAGTGTAGACGTCTAGCAATGCTTGCGTCGGGTGCTCGTTCGTCCCGTCGCCGCCACTTATTATTGGTGCTTTAACAAAGTCTTTAACGCTGTGGGGGAAGAAGGGTCTGCTATGTCTTATAACTATAACGTCAGGTCCGTAACCATCTAGTATCCGCATAGTATCTTCTTCAGTTTCTCCCTTCTTAAGACTTGAGACTTCCTCTATGAAGTCGATCACTAACCCTCCTAACCTAGTCATGGCGAACTGAAAACTTATTTTAGTTCTTGTGCTAGGCTCAAAGAACGCTGTAATCATTACCTTACCCTTAGCGTAGTCTAAGGTGCCCTTGCTAATTATTTCTCTCTTAAGTTCCTCTGCAAGCTCGAAGAGCCTAATAAGATCGCTTCTCTCGAAGTCAAAAGCTGAAACTATGTCTCTTCCTTTTAGGGAACTCATGACTTATCACATAATAGTATTCACACTTAAGATTAAAAATAAGTCTTAGTTTGGGGACATAGCTTTTCAGGGCGTGTAGAAGTACTTCACGTATGATATATAGTAGCCGGCAACTATGGCTGTCCCTATTACTCCAGCAACGTTGGGTGCTAGCGCGTGGAAGAGCACGTAAGTAGACGGGTCTACCGACTGAGCTTCTCTCTGAGCTACTCTAGCAGATATTGGTACGGCAGAAACGCCCGCGCAACCTATGACAGGGTTTACTTTACCTTTAGTTACTATGTTGAGTAGCCACGCAAAAGCTATGCCGCCCACCGTAGACACTGCGAAGGCTACTAGACCAAGACCGAGGATCACGAACGCCTTACCTACGAACGCTAAGTATGCTTCAGCTGTCTGGACCTCCACGAATTGACCCAGGAAGTCGTAGGAGAGAGTTGACCCAACACCAATCATTGTTAATATGGTAGCCGTATCTAGGAGTGGGTCTGCTATAGTTTTGCCATATCTTGCGACAACTTCACTGATTCCCGACTCCTTCACAATATTACCTAAGGCTAATGCAGCTACTAGAGGCAGAGCTGCCGGCACTAAGAAAGCAATCACTAGAAGCACTATGAACCAGAAGATTATTATCTCGCTTGAAGAAACTTCTCTAGGCTTAGGCATCTTCATGCCCCTAATCCTACGAGGTACGAGTGCCCTAACTATAGGTGGCTGTATTATAGGTACTAAGGCTATGTAGCTGTAAACGGCTATAGTCAGAGGACCTATGATATTAGGAGCTATGTTTGTTGCTGTATATATGGTTGTTGGTCCGTCAGCACCTCCTACGACACCGATGGCCAGAGACTCTGGTAGTGTGAAGAAACCTGTAGTTAAGGCTATTAACGTCACGACGGTAATGCCTAACTGGGCTGCCGAACCTATTAAAGCACCTACTGGGTAAGAAAGTAGTGGTCTAAAATCTGATATAGCTCCTATACCAACAAATATGAGTATAGGTCCTATCTCTGTCCTGACAATGAGGTGGTAGACCCACGCTAGAAGAGCTGTCGATTCAGGAACACAAACTCTAATGAGGGGGCCTGCGCTCGTTGAGATATTATATACTTGTACGAGTCCTGAAACACTGCTTAAGCCACTACTTACGAACTCGCTAGTCGTGAAAGATTCACACACATACTTAGCTAGATGCAGAGCCGGAGCATTAGCTAAGACCATTCCAATACCTAAAGGAATCATTAGCAAGGGTTCTATCTTCTTAAGACCTAGAATAAGTAGAGCAAACCCCCACACCAGGAATAACAACCTAATGGAGAGCTCTACAGGATCTCCAAGTTGCAGTCCCGGCAAGATGAGCGAGAGGTCCACACTCATATAGCTCACTAAATAGAAGTTAATCGTCAAGTATAAAAATACGTTAATTCCCACAAGAAGTAAGGATTGCTAGTTAGGTGTTCGGAGCGCCAATCATCAGTGCCTACACCATCAGTCTCCACCCGTTCAGGGTAATCCCAATCCATAGCTCCTCACTAGGTTCACAGCTGTGATGAAGCCCCCATATCTCGGTGTACTCGTGGCGAATGCATGGATACCAAACCTTATAAACCTTCACGAAACCAGAAACAGTTGCGTTAGGCTCTCTTCGTGATTGAGGAGGTCTCGCTATTCAGGAACCAGTCTTAATAATAGCTCTCGAAGAAACTAGTGTTGTTGTTAATATGGAGACTAGAGTTGTTGGCAAGCCTCCTAAGGTTATTAAATAACCGGACATTAAAGCACCCACCATGTTCGAAAACTCAGATACTATTGAGTATGTTGACGGGTTACTAGCTAGTGATGCCTCTATATAAAGAGAATATAACTTAGTATCTAAAGCTATATTGAATAAGTAAGTTAATGTTAATGCAACTATTAATTCATAGCTACGTGTTAAGAGAGAACTTACTAATAGAGTCATTATTAAAAGTCTGAATGCCAGTACTATCATTGCTAGTTTCTTGCCCAAGTATTTAGGAAAGAAACTCAAAGAGATAGAAGCTACTATCTTCGCGAGGCCGTAGATAGCTAGCACAGAATCGCTACTCAATCCTAAGACTCTAAGGAATATGAACGCTAGAGGAGTAAAAAAGAAAGAGTTGCTCAATCTAAAACCGGCAACAGACGCTAGCACGTCACCAATAGTTAGAGTGTGTCTAGTTTCTAGCATGCGTGAGAGCATTCTCGCTTTAGAAGGCGTGTAAAGCGGTTCATAACCTATAGACGAGAGAATACTGACTGTTGAAAGCGATGAATTAATGTTCTTCTCTGCTCTAAAGAGGTCTCTAGAAAAAGATAACTTGCTAGACGGCATGAATAAGAGCAGAAAGATGCTCGTTGTGAGGAACGCGGCTGAAAGAAGAGTCACTGAGTTAACCAATGAAGCTAGCGAGAAGAAGGAAGTGACATAAAGAAAAACTCCCTCGAAAAACATAGAAAATTGGAAGAACACCCTGTTAGTACTATCCCACTCCTCACTTTCTAAGCTATTAAGTATTGTTATTGAGATACTATTCCTAATTAAAGCCACACTAAGTGAGTGGAGTACTTGAGATATAAGAAGATAATAGAAATCCCCGAGCGTGAATAAGAAATAGAATAACAGTAACGTAGTTAATACCGAGGTAACTACTAGAGGTCTAGAACCCTTATTCTCAGCTATTCTTGAAGCAAGTCTTGAGGCTACTACGTATACAAAAATCCACAAACTACTAAGAAGTCCTAAAGTCACGGCGTTAACTTTATAATAATTAATTGCTATTAAATCAATAACTATATCGCTAAGCCCTAAAAACGCGACATATACGGATGAAAGCAACAGCCACACTAGTTATGACTCCCCTTAATAGATCTGAGGAGTCATAACCGTTTTAAAGAGTTTTCCTATTATTTAAGTCTCTGTGTGGGTGCGGGTATTAGCCACCCTCATATAGTGGCGGCATTAGGGTAACTTTATCATTATTTTTTAGAGTCTTGCTTAATGTAGCTTCCTCATCATTCACGAAGATCTGTATCAGGGGTACGAAATTCACGAGCTTCTTGAGAGAGGGTCTCGTAGAGCTTAGGAACTTAATCAGGTCTTCTACGGTAGTATTATCTGAAGGCACTTCAACAACTTCTGTGTGAAGACCTATTACTTCAGCCAAAAAGCCTATGTAAGTCACTCTCACTTTAACCATTAAAGCTCCTCCTACTCCTAATATGCTTAACACGCTTAAATCCTCCTCTACTGAGGCTCAAGCAAATTAAGGAGCTTACGTGCTCAGTGCTCGAGTCCCCAATCATCTTTCAGCGGAGTTCAACTCATCATAGCATATAGTTATTTCTTTGAAAACTAATATTTCTGTTAAATCAACCTACGCGGAATTACGTGCCAGCTATTTTAACCTTACTAAACTTCAGTGAGGGTGCTGAGACCCCATACTCTATTCTCAGATCTCTTCCTACAGCTTCTATGTGGTGTTTAAGTAGCTCGTAAACGTTTGCGGTGATTACCGCACCCTTAATAGGCTTGACTAGCTTTCCTTCACGGACTAGATAAGCGTGTGTTATAGTAGCGTTTAAGTGTCCGCTCACTGGATTAGAGAGCCACTCACCTATAGTATCCATTACCAGCACTCCCTCTCTCGTCTCACTGATTAACTCGTCTAATCGTGCCTCACCAGGCATTAAGCGCAGGTGGTGTGGTTGCGGTACTGGAGCTGTTGAGAAGGTTCTTGAAGCGTTACCTGTAGATTCCTTGCCTTCTTTTAAGGCTGTGTAAGTATCGTAGAGATACGTTTTGAGAACGCCTTTCTCGAAGAGAATAGTGTTTCTTGTTGGATGACCTTCGTCATCAAAGGGTTTAGAACCTAATACTTCAGGTGAGGCTCCTAAGTCCACTATGCTTACGTGCTCAGAGACTAGCTCTTCTCCTAGCTTTCCAATAAGTGGGGACCTGCCCTGCTGGACATTTAAAGCCGAGATTGCAGGAGCAATCATGACAGGCACTATAGAGCTCACTACACGATTAAACAGGATTAGTTCGTAGGTGCCGCTAGGAAGTTCTTGCGCGTAAATAAATTCCCTAGCTCTACTTCCTGCTTCAAAACCAACTTCTTTAGCTCTTAACTTCTTATAGCTTCTCTGGATGTCGTGCTCACTATATGTTCCTGTCTTACCCCCTTCATCAACTCTAGCGTAAATATAAAGACTTGATATCGTCTCAGATCTAGTTAGGGGACCTCCATAGCAGTTCATGTAGGTAACCTCAATAGACCTAGCTGACACAGCACCCCTAACAGGTCTCGCACCTCCGTACCCCTCTTTAACCGATTCAAGAAGTTCTGTAGCTACCTGCTTTAGATCCTCGGGTGTCGCATATGCAGTATCTTTATCAAATAAGTCATCTACATGAGTCTGCGAAACCTTCTTATTCATGCTAATCCAGTTAGGGTCGGGAGAACTAACTTTGGCGATGGATATAGCTGAATTTAAAGATTTTTCGATACTCTCGCTACTTAGGTCTTGAGTGCCCACGATAGCAACGGATTTGTTGACAACCACTCTCATACCTAATGAAGAGAGCTTGATGAACTTAGAAGTTTCAATCACGTCTGATAAAGTGAGTGAGGTCTCAGATATTCTCGCTAGATATACCTCTACTTCAGAAACTCCTAAGTCTACAGCCTTCCTAATGATTTTTTCTAGGTCCATAATTAACCACCACCCACTACTAGCTCTTTAATAAGTATGTGCGGACCTCCGTCACCTACTCTCACCATTTGAGAGTCTTTGCCACACCCTCCGAAAACTGACGTAGTTATTCTCAGGTCTCTGCCCACTGCTTCCACACCTCTTAACGTATCAAGTATAGAACCGGAGACCACAACTCCTCTTACAAGTCCTCCTAACTCGCCATTTTTTATAACTCTTGAAGGACCTGCTGAGAAGGTGAAGGTGCCTGCACCCGTATCTACCTGACCCCCGTTACTTCCTCTACCAACTAGGTATAAGCCTTCCTTAACTTCTCTAATCATCTCTTCAAGACTCCATTCACCCGGCGTCATGAAAAAGTTCGTTTGTCTTACGATAGGCATGTGTGTGAAGTCTTGGGCTCTCCCATTACCTGACACTGGTAGATTAAGTCGTGCCGCACTCTCTCTATTAGTTAGGAAAGACTTGAGCAACCCCTTCTCAACTACTACAGTTCTCTTCTTAAGGTTGCCTTCATCGTCAAACGGAACGTAATAACCTCCTTTAACGACTCCTTCATCAACTATCGTAACCAATGGTGAAGCTACTTCCTCGCCAAGTCTGTTCTTGAGTATTGAAGTACCTGAAGCTACTAGATCACCCTCTGTTGCGTGTCCGAAAGCTTCATGAAGTATTAGCCCAACCATTTCCGGATCAGCAATAACTCGCGTTCTCCCAGCAGGAGGCAGCGGAGCTTTAACCGCTTCTTTGGCGAGTTTACTAACTTCCTGCGCAAATTCCTCCCAATCTCTTCTCTCAATGAATTCCCAACCCGAGACTGAAGACTCCTGATTATAAACTCTCTCCATAGAGCCTGACTCAACAGCAACACTTAGGTGCGCTACTCCAGTCAGGTAAGACTCATACTCGAGTTCTACTCCATCAGAGCTCACTACGTATCTCCAGTCACGCTGAATACCGAGCCTACTTACAGAAGATTTTATTCCCTCAATGCTTAGTCCCGCCTTATTAGTTCTAATCAGAAACTCTGCTTTAACCTCATCTGGGACTTCTTCTGGTCTGATTTCCCAAGAAGACGTGTATTTACCCCTACTAGACTCTCTCTCACCTAGAACTCCAACTTTTCTAGAAACACGGGCGGCTGCAATAGCTCTAGAAACAGTTTCTCTAATACTATCTTCATCTAACTCATTAGAAGAAGAAAAACCGAAACTACCGTTGTAGAGGACTCTAATACCTAGTCCTGCTCTATAAGTCCTTGAAAACTCTCTTAAGACACCATTATCAACAGTAATTAACTCGTACAAGATTAACTGTGTTCTAACTTCAGCATAAGAAACTCCTGAAACCTCAGCTATTCTTAAGGCTCTCAGAGCTACATCCTTTAACACTAACTACACCATAAAAATTTTCATCCGACGTAAATAAATTCGTCACTCGCTCGGGAATCATATAGAGAAACCATACTTGTTAACGTACACGTAATACGCCGCGACACCCAAAATAAGAAATAATGTGTTGATTATGTTACTACTAGACCTGAATAGTCTGAGAGCCACTGGCGTCTTGACGAGAGGATATAAAGGCCTGAAAGGCATTTTAGTTAGTAAATCGCCTAGCAGGTGTGTTATGAAAGCAATTAAAAACGAGAAAGTTACTACCTCGAAGCTAAAACCTAAGTAGCTTGCTATGTAGCCAGCCGTCAGGGAAATAATTAAGCCGAAGAAGATATTGTGAGTTATTTTTCTATGTGGTAGCTCAAGTCTCAAGTCTATGTCTGGCAAAGAAGAAAGAACTGAGGAAGCAATCAAGATCCTGTTAATCTCTACTCCCGATAAATTTATCAAGTAGAAAAGAGTTGACGTAACGAGGAGGTTAAAACCCAGGTGTCCTCTCCAATCCAATATCTATACCTCGTCTACTCAGTATTTGATGGAGGGAGGAGCTAGCTCACCTCTCAAATATTTTTCGAGTCCTTCCTTAACAGTGCCCTTAAACCCTTGAATAACCTCAACACCAAGAACTAGCAGATAAGCTCTGCTAAAGTCATCAATTAAGTCACAAATTACTACATTCCCCTTCTTTCTCCTCACTATTGACGCAGGAGACTCATAATCTTTCACATCAACGTAGCTCAACTCGTTAACGCTCCCATCATCGGACACTTCAGCAAGAACTAGATAACGTGTGTCTTTGAAGCTTTCATTAATTAGTGATTGAAGGCCCTCATACTTGCTAACAGGAAATACTATCCTTAGCAGTCTTCTAACACCTAAATATTAAGTATGAAGTAACAAATTTAATTTAAACTATTACGTACTAGTGTTTTTAATTTCTCACTCCCTAGATGCTTAGGGATACAAGTGAAGATACTAGTGTCAAACGACGACGGATACTTAAGTCCTGGACTTTACTTACTTGCAGGGTCTGTTGAAGACTTGGGTGAGGTAGTTATAGCTTCTACAGAATTTCCTAGGTCGGCTACCGGCCGAGAAATAACTTTCAATAGACCACTCCGCTTATCAAAGAAGAAGTGGCTTAACTGGCATGTTTACGTGAGCGACGGGACACCAATAGACTCACTACATTTAGTTATTGAAATACTTAAGTTCAAGCCTGACCTAGTTTTATCAGGTATTAACGTAGGCGATAATTTATCACTCCAACACATATTCTACAGTGGCACCGTAGCTATAGCTATTGAAGCTGCGCTAATGGGCATACCGGCGATAGCATTCTCCTCAGACGTAGAAAGTTTCGAAGACTTTGAACAGGAATCTTTCAAGAGGGTAAGCACCACAATAGCTAGAAGAGTGGTGGAGTACGTCGCCAGAAGAGGGCTACCTAGCGGCGTAGACGTCCTCTCAATTAACATTCCAGTCAAGTTCAGGAACTGCATTCACGTAGCAAGAGCCACTAAAATTAGGTGGGAGGCCTCGTACAAGAAGAGTATAGACCCTAGAGGCAGAGAGTACTACTGGTTGGCCGGTATAAGGAGCGTCGCAGAACCTGAAAGTGACGTGAGCTTATTTGAAGAGGGTTGCGCCACGATAACCCCCCTAAAAATAAACCTGAACGTAGATCAGGAAGCTCTAGAAAAGCTAGGTGAGCTCAAAAACTTATTCGAGATCTTATAACCAATGATAGTCGCTCTACGCAGGATCATGAGTACCTTTCGAGCCCGGTGACGTGAGGCGCGCATCCACGTCTTTCAAGACTCATCCTCGAGCAACTCTAAGGATAGTCCGTCATCGCAACCCGGAGTTAGCAAAACAACTAAACACATCAGAGCTACGGAACCCCAGTAAGTGAGGTTTGGATACCTATACCTGTGATATCAAATATTTAGGTTATGCGCTATAGTATTAGGGGGTTAGTCTATGTTTAAGGGAATAATAACTCCGATGATAACGCCCTTCAATAAAAACTACGAGATAGATTATGTGGCTGTTGAGTGGCTAATTAATCATTTAGTTAGAGGTGGTGTAAACGGCGTCTTTCCAAACTCAACTACCGGGGAGTCAGCCAGTCTCTCATTAGAGGAGAAGAGGAAGTTGATAGAGAAGGTAGTCGAGTTAGTTAATGGGAGAGTTAAAGTTCTGCCAGGTATAGGTGGCAACACCACGTTGGAAGTGATAGAGCTTGGTAAATTTGCTAAGGACTTGGGTGCTGATGGCGGCATAGTAATAACGCCTTACTTCTTCAAGCCAACGCCGGAAGAGCTTAAGAAACATTACGGTAAAATCGCTGAGTCGTTAGATTTTCCTCTCTTTATATATCATTTCCCAGCGTTGACAGGGGTCTCACTGCCAGTGCAGGTAGTCAAAGAGTTAGCTCTTGAGTATAGCAATTTAGTAGGAATTAAAATAACTCATGATAGTCTTACATACCTTAAGCAAGTGATATGGGAAGTTAAGGAAGTTAGGGGTGACTTCTCAGTATTTTCAGGTCTGGATCAGTACCTCTTAATTAACTTAATGATTGGTGGTGACGGGGGTGTCGTAGCGCTATCTAATTTAACTCCTAAGCTCCATAAAAGCATCTACGACGCCTGGCTTTCAGGAGATATAGCTAAGTCCTACAGCCTCTACATGAAGCTCTTGAAACTCTCTAAGTTGATAGAGTTAGGGACCTCGACTATAGCGGCGGTTAAGGCATCACTCTCGATTGTGGGGGCACCTATAGAACCCGTTCTAAGACCACCACTAAGCAGAGAGAAAGAAGAGTTCATCAGGTTCGCAAAAGAACTACTAAGTGATTTTATTAACTACATTTTTTAACGCTCAAATTCTCTTAACATATAGTTCGTTATTTGAGATAATCAGTTCTATAAAGTCTTCGTTCACCAGCCACGCTATATAAGATTTAAGAGCTGAAACAGTCAGAAGATAATTAATCGTAGTTTGAGGAGTTAAAGCTAAGTCTCTTAAGACGCGTTTAATTAATTCATTAAGAGTGAGTCCGCTATTAACGTTCTTTAAGATTACGTTCTTTATATTAGTTATGACCTCAATGTTTGAATTCACTAGTTGCCGAGCTTCTTCTTTCTTAAGCATATTACCGTGAGAAGGGACTAATACCTCATAATTCTTTAGTATATCGGTATCAAGTTTCTTAAGAGTCTTTAGGGCTTCTTGCACGTTTAAGTGGTAAGGGACTACATACTTCTTTATAATCTCATTAGGGAAGAATGCGTCAGCAGAGAATAACACGTTACCAACTCCTATGCCAATCATACCAATACTATGGCCTGATAGGTCCTCAAGTTTCAAGAAAGGATATTCTTTAATCAGCTTACTAACATCCTCGACAGGAACGCCTTCAGCCTCAATCACGTGTTTCCTCAAGTTTTCTGGAGGGTACGCACCGTACAAGTATATTACCTCAGTTAAAGGCAACTCAATAAAAGGTTTCTCAGTAATTGTTGAATAGAAGGTTGCATTACTCCTCTCTAAAATTATCTTGTTACCACCTATATGGTCTGCGTGAGAATGCGTGTTTATCACAGCTTTAATTTTTAGACCAGCGTTTTTTAGGATATTGAATAATTTCCTCCCATGATCTCTACTAACCCCTGTATCGACGACGAGGCATTCCTTGTCCTCAACTGTGATCACGCCAACGTTAGTGCGTCCTTCTAAAACATATACGTTATCAGAAACGTGAGCGAGACTCATAAAACACTCCTCATATTAATACTAACGAGTAGAAATTATAAAATAGAGATTTATGGGACGTACTGAGGAGTAGGTTAAGTTTAGTTCTTTGGCAGTTTAAGGTTAGAAAATACGTGTTTTAATAAAAATTGTTTTGTTTTTAATAAAAAATTAGCAGGTCGTGTTGCTTAAGTATGCGTTGATGTCGTTCAATAAGTTGCTTAGTCTGGCTCTAACTACGTACATGCTTTGCGGGACGGCATCTAATAATTCCTCTACAAAAGTTTTCATCGCTTTCAATATGTTTAAGTATGTCTGGCAAGAGATTCTCCCACTACTGTGTAAAACGTTTAACGTATTTAATGACTCTTCAAGAACAGTTATTCTCCAGTTAAGCTTGAGTGATGTCCCTACGTAGACCCCAATTAATCTTTGCACACGCTCCTTAACACGTTCTCTAACTCTCCAGGCTATGTTTTTAATTTCTTCTAACTCGCTTTGCTTCCACCTAGCTAAACTCTTTAACTGGTCGAAGAGAGGCTGCACCTCCTCTAATGCGTTAGAGAGTATTATGAGAGCAGTATCTGGATCGTTATTTTCTAAAGCAGTTCTAGCATCATTAACGCTGTTCTTTAAAGTCTTAGCTATTTCCTCACTTATGTTTAGGATCTGAGAGGAAACCGTGTCATTGCTCGCGTATGGTCTTAAACGCTCAATTAAAGCTAGTATGAAGTCTGTTTTCTTAGAGGCGGCGTTAAGGTGTTCCATAGCTTCCTCATAGTTTGACGCTTCTATAGATTCAGCCGATTCATTAACTATGTGAATTAACGCGTTGACCTGAGCTACTAGAGACATTAAAACTCTTTCATTACATACTGCAATAACCCACTTAGCTCTTAATTCTATCCTCAACGCTCTATTAACGTCCTTAATAATCCTGTCAACCTCGACAATGATTTCTTTAACCCTTGTTACGTTGCCTTCGGCTAGTGCTTGCTTACCTTCCTCAACTAACTCAAGTGCTTTAGATATGTTGTTTAGAACCCACTCAGGAACTTCTATACCTCTTTCAGCTAACCACTTTACTGTCGCGTTTAGTGCTAGTATCACTTTTTCTCTCACGCGAAACTGAGCTTCAGTTCTTCTCACGGCGAAGTCGTCCTTGACTGTCGGAGGTAGATTCTGGATTACGTAAACATACACGGGAGTTACTAGCCTAGTAGCTTGAAGCACCTTACTCAAAGCCTCAGTTAAGTTCGTGTTCTTAAGTTCTCTCGCCTCATTTATAAGGTTCTCTGCCTCCTCAATAAGTGATGTCATGTTGTTATCTAGGGATATGTTATAGGCTTCAGCGAAGCTTCTAATCCTACCTATTAGCAACTCAACTCTAGATATCAAGACTTCTACAGCGTGTTCGGGTCCTCTGCGAGTCTCCCCGACCGTCTCAGTACCCTGAGCAGCTGCTATTAACGAGAATGCTGGGATGACTGAAGCTCCAATAACTAGCAACAGAGCAAGACCTGCGAGCTTCTTCTTACTAGTTTTCACCTGGTCTCACCTCACTAAAGTTCTCTACAGTATTTAATATTAGTAATACTGTGAAACGCTACTGCAATACGTTGCAATACACGACTCTAACTCTTAGAGCTCCTTAACTCATTAATCCTCTCTTCTATCTTCTTTATGCGTTGACGAAGGAAAGACAAAAGTCCCTCGAGGTACATTATCTCTTCCTCCTTGCTATAGGATTCAAGTATTTTAGGAGCCAACCACCTCCAGTAGCAACCCCTGAAAACCCATTCTGAGTCCCTATAAGGAAATCTCTGGTCTGGAGTGAGACTCTTAGGCCAGTAACTATATTTCCTCCAACCCAAAATAATCACCTCTGAAACACTTGTTGAAACACCCTGAAACACAGACTACTGGCAGAGAGACCCCCTACTTCCTTCTTGCCTGAGCCTTTTTATGTATTATGATACTAACAAAGTAGCAAGTTACTTATAAAGAACACCTACTTAGTAAAATGCGGTGATGTAGTAAGTGAGCGCTCGTCTTAAAGTAAGTGTTTTCTTGAGTTTGTTCTTGCTTGCTAATCTATTATCAGCTAATACTTACTACGCTGCTACACAGCCAAGCATGACTAACTACTATCTGAGTACAGACGGGTCTGTGCTAGTTGAGTTGATATTCTCGAATGTCTCACAACAGGTTCTGGAAGTCTCACTAGAGCAAGGTTTCGACGCGTCAACACTTCAAGCCGTAGACTCGGATGGAGCTTTCTTACCGGTTGACTTAGTTGGGGATAAGGCAGTCGTTAATGTGGTGAGTAGTGTTGAGTGGGTTAAACTCTTGTATGTCATCGTCAACAACGCTGAAATAACTGACGACGTCGTCTTTAAGTTTAGGTTGAGACCTCAAGGTGACTGCACCGTATATGTGCCTGGAGAGTTCCTGCTACTAACATACTCTGGTAATCCAGTGATAGACTTAGTCGGTGAGACTTTACTGCTAGAGTATAAGGGGAGTGAGGTAGTGGAGATTACGGTCGTGATGCTTCAGCCGGCTACACATGCCACTACTAGCTTACCTCCTAGCCAGCCCGGAGCTGAAGGCAACCTTACAACCGTCATTGCAGTCTCAGTAGTAATCATTTCAGTCTTGGTTTTTGTTTTTCTATACTTAAAGAGTAGAAAGCATAAGTAGTTTTGTTCTACGAGACCTTAAGTTTAGACCTCATATTCAGGCCTTCAAGAAAGAATAGAATGAAAGCTACTATACTTAAGACTAGTAACAATATCTTATCTGAAGTTATGGATCTATCAACTATAACTGCGTATGCTTGACTCAGGCTAACACCCAAGAAAAACAATGAATAGATTAAGAGTCTCGGCATTAGCTTCCTCCCTAAGAACACGTAACCTTCTAAAGGAATAATCTTAACGACTACGTAGCCATCCCCCCTCTTACCAATAACTCCTAAGTCTTCTAGCCTCTTAAGATGGTAGTACACGCTACTCACAGGCATATCTAGTGATCTAGCAATGTCTCTAACTCCTCTAGGGTCTTTAGACTCAAGGAGATAAACATATATCTTGAGAGCAGTCCTACTTAAGTCTTCAACTTGAGCACTCATCAACTATGCCACTAATATTGTTACGTAACTCTCACTAAAAAAGAGGTTGAATTTCCTCAGTGTTCTAATATTCGAACAATAGTGTTCTAGGTATAGAGTTATCTAATCTTAAACCAAGAAGTTTGTTGAGGTGATGTAATGAAGCGAGAAATCTTCATAACACTAGCCGTGATGTCTCTAGTTATTGGCGCGTCTCTACCTCTCATTATGAGTAGTATTTTCGGCGAGACTTACAAATCCGTAGAAACTAGAACTGTACCGGCATATCAGTTTAGTAGCTCTTACGGCGGTCAACAGATAAACGTTTCCTTAACATCAGGAGATTTAAGGAAGTTTAGTAGTTATGAGGAGTTAGCTCAGTATTTGAGCTCTTCATTGAGTCTAAATACACTAGTTAATCAACTAGTCTACCCTTATAACTTGCCGCGAGTGGTGGGCGTGCCGATGTTAGCAGAGGTTGCGACTACTTACACTATCTCACAACAACAAGCAGTAACTTCTAAAACTAACGTTCAGGTTGAGGGTATTGACGAACCAGACATAGTGAAAAACAACGGTGAGTTAATGGTAGTCGCTTCAGGTAATAAGGTATTTATTGTGAGTGTCGCCGGAAAAACCGTCTTGAGTATTCTTGTTTTAGAAGAGTATGTGAGTGGTTTATTCCTCTACAAGGACGAGCTAGTAGTCATTACTGAAGCACAGACGAGATATCCGATAATTCCCGACTTAGAGTGTAGGTGTTTCATGATACCTCCTGGAACTCCTAACGTGTATACGTATATATACAACATCAGTAATGCTAGCAACCCAGTCTTACTAAGTAAGATTACCATAACTGGTAGTATGTTGAGTTCGAGGCTTTCAGGAAACCACCTGTATGTGGTAACCAACACGTATGTTGGCGAACCTATATTGCCTTTAGTTAATGAGGAGCCTGTGCCGCTAGAAACTCTAGTAGTAGTGGATGTTATACCCAGCTCATACACGCTAATACTGGCGTTGAATCTTGAGAGACTGGATTACGCGACCTACACGTTCTTAACCGGTGGTGGTAGCTGGCTCTACATGTCTCTCAATAACCTCTACGTAGCTCGTGAGAGTAGGTTTAGCTTTCTTAACGCGTACATACTCGCGTTAAGGACTTTCGCTAACTACATGCCTAACGAGACAGCGAGCAAAGTAATTGAGCTAATAAATAAGGGTTGGCTAGACGTAGCTCGTGAAAAAGTTGAGGACTATCTTTTAAGCATGGATGAGGAGAGCCGCAAAGAATTACTTAATAAGGTAGTTAGTGATGTCAATAAAGAACCTAAGTATGACACGACCACGTTTTACGTCTTCTCTGTTGAGGGACTTACGATAAGTTTAAGAGGATTCTTCAACGTCTCAGGACACCTCCTTGACCAGTTTGCTATGGAGGAAGCAGACAATTACTTCATAACTGCTACGACAGAAAATAATTACTCGGTAGTAGTATTGTTTGAGCCTCTAGTCAAGACCTACACCACGACCAGCAGGGAAGTAAAGACTCAAGAAATAGTCATTCAGGAATGCTCTGTTAGTGGGTGTGTGTCGAGAAACATTCCTATAACTAAGTGGGACATGCCGCAAGCCCCCTACGAATACACCAGACCTGCGTTGATCGTGTACGTGTCTGTCGTCGGTGAAACCAGCAACAACGTGTTCGTAGTCGACTTAATGAGTCTCCAAATAGTGGGTTCTTTAACAGGTCTTGCTCGTGGAGAGAGGATATACTCAGCTAGATTAGTAGGCGGTATCTTCTTCTTAGTCACGTTCAGGCAGGTAGACCCGTTATTCGCTATAGACATTTCAGACCCTAATAACCCGCGCGTTCTAGGTTTTCTTAAAATGCCTGGTTTTAGTGAGTACCTGCACCCATTATCTGGAGACAGATTGTTGGGTATAGGTGTTGAGGGGTCTAACTTGAAGATATCACTCTTTAACGTTACAGACCCTACCGACATGAGTGAGATCTCAAAGATTACAGTGTACTCTGCGTGGTCTCAAGCCCTACACGATCATCACGCAGTAACGATATATCCAGAGAAAGAGCTACTCATGATTCCCATAACTAGTTATGCTACATATTACGTATCTAGTGGTGCTTTAGTAGTGAGTTACGAGAGTGACACGCTGAGAGTTAAGGCGGTGCTTCCTCACGAATACTGCTTACGGGTAGCTTACGTAGGTGATGAATTGTTCACGATTTCACCGAATCTCATAAAGATATTTGACGCTAACACTTACGAGGAGTTAGGTCAAATAATTCTTGAAAAATAACCTATTTATTTTTAGTCTAATAAAGTCTTTAAGGATAATTAGGTACTGCTGGAGGTAGCTTAGCTCTTCTTGAGTAGATAGTATTTAATATTCTATGAAGTATAATCAACAGTATTATTCCGATTGGTAGCAGTATTAGCGAGCTCGTTATCCCTAAAGCTAGCAACGCGTAGAGCACTATTCCTACGAATCCTGCTGTTACTGCATAAGGTAATTGCGTTGAGACGTGGTCTATGTGGTCTGAGGCAGAGAACATAGACGACATTATAGTCGTGTCACTTATCGGCGAGCAGTGATCTCCGAAGATGCCGCCTCCAAACACGGCTCCTATAGAAGCAAAAGTGACTAAGTACGCAACACCTACGTTGTCTGGATATTGAAGTAGCGCTAATTGCCAAGCCATGGGCACAGCTATAGGCATCATGACGCCGAAAGTTCCCCAGCTAGTGCCTGTAGTAAATGATATGAACATCGAGACCATGTATATTATTAGCGGGACTAGAAACGCTGAAAGCCCTACTGTTACCGCCCCGTGAATTACGTACTCGGCAGTGCCTACTGCGTCAGTTGCTGATTTAATACACCACGCGTGAAGCAAGATAGTGTTAGGTAAAACCATTAAGTACATTCCCCTAATAGTCTGCTTCATTACTTCTCTGAAACTCATTATCCGTCCTAACAGCACCCAAGCAAACGTGACTAGGTATGTCGCCATGCCAGCCCAAAAGAGTGCTTTAGCAGTGTCTGCATTCATTAATGCTTCTGTGAAAGGTGTCTCCCAGAACCTACTAAGTTCTTCGGCGCCCGTAGCCCACATTCCTAGTAAGGTAACGAGTACTAAAACTATCATAGCTATCGCGAATAACCATCCTGAGGCCTGCTTCCTATACTTTGGTTCCGCACCTAAGACTTCTTCTGTAGGTAAAAGAGGGGTTGCGCCGTCTCTGATTACTTTTCCTTCCTTTACTGCTCTCCACTCAGCCTGGAGCATGGGTCCGTAATGTCTTCTAGTGAGCACTACTAAGAACACTAGTATTATCGCTAGTATAGAGTAGAAGTGGTAAGGAACTGCATTTAGCCACATCATATAAGCCTCATACTCAGGCGCGGCACTTATTACTCCTGCCGCAGCTTGCTCTCTTAAAGTATCTATGGAGTCTTTTATTAATCCCACTTCATATCCTATCCAAGACGAGACTAACGCTATGCCGGCTATTGGCGCTGCTGTAGAGTCCACTATATAGCTTAATAATTCCCTACTAACTCTGAGTCTATCAGTTACAGGCCTCATAGAATTACCTACTATGACTGTATTGCCGTAGTCGTCAAAGAATACTGCAACACCTAAGAGTGAAGCTCCGAAAGTAGCTCCTTTAGAACTCTTAATCCTTTTAGATATTGACTTAGCAGCTGAGTGTACAGCGCCTGACGTGTATAGAAGTCCCATAAACGCTCCTAAGATGAAGTCGTATAAGAGTATCGCAGCATTCCAAGGGTCTGTCGCGTTTTGTATGTACCAGTCAATCAGCTGTATCGTGCCGCCTACCGGGTTATACCCGGCAATCATTAAAGCACCTACCCACACACCAGCAAACAAAGCAGGAATGATTTCCCCAGTAGCCATGGCTAAAGCTATTGCTAGTAACGGTGGCAGTAGTGGGAACGTCACGTAGGGGAACCTCTTATCTTCAGGCATAAACTCTGCTTGAGGTGGTGTATAAGCGATTAAAGCAATTATTATTACTAGCAAAACTATGACTAGCTTAAGGATTTTTCTATTCACGCGTAACACCTTATTTGGTATTATCAATAATTAATTACGTAGCACTAACTTAAAAAGTTTTTGAGTGTGCTAGAGTTCGTAGAGTGGGAGACTTAAACACGTTACGCCGCCATCGCATTTCCTAAACTCAGAAACATCTACTTCAATGACTCTATAGCCTTCTCTCCTCATTCTCTCAGCAGTTCTAGGATACCCCTCAGGAACGAGCACCCTATTATCGCCTAAGTACAACATATTAGCAGCGTAAGCTTCCTCTAAATCCACGCGAACGAGTCTGAAACCATCAAAATATGATGGGTTAACATACTCAGGCACTATGACTAGGGTTTTATTACCAACGTAGTTGACGGCTGAGAGTAAATGAAACACCTTACTAGTAGGCACTGCAATAACTTTGAACTCTCTGAAGAAGCTCCTCAAAATCTCAGCTCCACCCAGGTTTGTTCTGCTAGTAATCCCAACAAACACTACTCCTTCACTGGTGATTAAGACATCACCGCCTTCTAGCGTAGCTGGTTCTACGACGTCTGTGATAGTGAACCCCCTCTTACTCAAAAACTCTCGGACACTCGATTCCTCTCCTCTCCTACTAGGTTCTCCAAACCTAGAGATTAAGGCATGTTTAAGAGAAGCTCTCACGACAGCAGTATCCTGAACAAATACCGAGTCCGGGAAGCCTTCAAGTTGCGGTAATTTATAAACTTCAATACCTTCTTCTTGGAGGATCTTCACATAATTATCGTGTTGCTTAAGTGCTAACCTGTAATCTACGGTAGTTCTTAACGGGTGAGTCGACACACACTTAGTAAGTTCTTTGACTGGAGGTCTTACTATAACTGAACCATACAGTTTACTACGCCGACTCAACACACTCCCCCAAATCTAATCATTCCAGTATTTATTTGTTGGTTGTAAATCTTTGGAAAGCAACTTAATAACTTCTATTAAGGATATTTTAGTGGTGAAGTTATGTGAAGAGTCCTTCATTTGAGGATATGAGCAAGCTTGAGAAGGAATACTCTAAAAGATTAGTTGACTCGGCTAAAAACGTCAAAAACCTAGTAGTTAAGACTGTCATGACTGCCGTAGCTCAAGACTCTCTTAAGCATTCTATGATATACGAAGCAATAGCAGAGTTGCTTAAGGAAGAAAGACCCATGATTAGCGAAACCGAGTTAGATGAAATAGCTGGTGAGATTGAGCACCATATAAGAACTGAAGAAGAAATGATTAAATACCTGAGAGAAGTCTTGGAGAAAGGAGTTGAGAATAAAGCTATGAAGTTCTTCTTAGAGACTCTCCTCAGAGACGAGTTATATCATCACGCACTACTTAAGCAAGTTCTTGAAATGATAGTGCGTAAAGAAGCTCTTACTGAATCAAATCTGTGGGAGTTAGTCTGGCGGGAAGCGATGTTTCATGGAACTCCAGGTGGCTAGAGATCTAAACAGAAAATGCTAGACTTATTAACTTTATCGTAGTAAATACATTGGTGACTTTAAATAATGTCGTACGAATTAATTAAGAAAGCTCAAGAGATAGAAGAGAATGCTGTTAGCTCCTACTTCCACGCTCTCAGAATACTCAGGCTTCAAGGCACGGAACTACAGGATCTTGAGAAAGTTGTTAAGAAAGTAGCTATAGATACTCTAATTCACAGAGAATTAATGAAAGGAGTGCTTAAAGCTTACGAGGAAGCTATTAAAAAAGAAGCAGAAATTATGAAAGAATTAGAAGAGATGAAGCCTTCTGCTAAAGAGAAAGCCATCATAACAAAAATTCTCAGAGAACACTTAATCATAGAGAGTGAAATGATTGATAACTATAAGAAGCTAGCGCAAGAAATGCCGTACACAGTACTCAAGGAATTAGCAGAGTCTCTAGCTAAGAACGAAGAAGAACATCATAAGCTACTTATATCTTTAATAAAGAAATACGAAGAATAATTTTTAGATAGTAAATTCCTTAGTTTAGTATTTAGTTTTTTACTTTTCTGATAAGCTTAGCTAAGTCTCAGCAACTCACTGAAACAGCAAGACTTCTTGTCCTGTATTTCGACAAAATATAAAAACCCTTTTTAGACAATTGTTTTGGTGACTAAAACGAGAAACAAAGATAAGGTAATCAACACTTTGAAAGCGATAAGAAGATTCTATGAGAGGATTGGCTGGAGAGATAAGGTAGATGAGATAGACGAGATATTCATGAACTCCATAGAAGAGTTCTCGTATTAGTTTTCTTTTTGCAGTCAGAATTATTATATTCCCACATACACATTCTCATAACTCACCTTGAGGTAACGTATTCCTTAAAAGTACGTTCATGCATATCCTAAAACTTTATTAGTTTGCTTCGAGAGATTCTCTCTGAGTCTATTCACTCACTAGCACTAGATGCTTAGATTCTAGCTAAATAATGCTTATGTAATGAGATACGAAATTAAGAATGAAGTAAACATAATCAGCGCAAGATAAGCTAATACCACAGTAAATACCTCTCTCCGTGTTGTCGGCATTTCCTTACCTATAAGGATTCTCGCAGGGTATGCAACTACATTCTTTAGAACCTTAGGCATCAAGATCATGAAGGGTGTGTGCTCTAAGTAGCAAATATACTCATCACCTAACTTACTCCTCAACTCAACTTCCTCAACTAGCGCCGCACCCAGAATAATCGCGGTAGCTACTACCCAAGGCAGGCCAGGCACTGGCGGAGACCATCCTCTGCCCTCCTCAACTGCACTAGCCAGAGACAGAAAACCGTAACTCCATACTATGAATCCTAAATACTGAGGATGTCTTGAGAACTTGTAGACTCCCCCAACACTAAGAGTTCTTTTTTGTAGTCTATCATTTACCCACGTCATCACGCCCAAGAAGAAGACTGTCAACCCGACTATCATGATCGCGAAACACACCGGAACGAAAAAATCACCGCTTAACTCAGGCACTACTAACTTAGCTACCCACGTAACTAAAGTGTTGATTGCCCACATGGGAACATACGTAATCAAACCAAGTCTTATAAAGACTTCCGAATCTATAAACGGAAGCCACAGTAGCCTCAACACACCAATACCTGCTAGGAAGAACATCGTGAAGGCGAAATGCCCTATTGTTGGCAAGTAGAGAGTCAATGAACCAAGCAATGACAACTTAACCTTATTAAGCAGAAACCCGGCACCTATAATAATAACAACACACACTAACCCCACGTAACCAAAGATTCTTAAACCTGACTCTAACTCTTGACACCTAGGAAAATCTGACAAGAGTATACAGTCAGGAATAAAACCAAGCATCCAATTATTAACTACCTTAATAACTTCTATTGACGCATACACTAAAGTTAACGAAAATAATGCCGAGAAAACTACAGATATCAGCAACTCACGCTTACCCAAATAATCACCCAAATCAAAATGCTGAAAAGATAATAAAAAATAAGATGAACCTGAAGCATCATATAATTACTCATAACTTATTTTTAACTATGTTTTTCAAGAATATATATGAGAGGTGTCTTAACTGAGTTTTAGCGAGGACCTCTTAATTAAGTTGGTCGATGAGGGAAGTGCTGCAGGGGCTTCTTACGTGGAAGCGCGTTACCAGAGTGATTATGGAGTCTTAGTTTCTATGAGAAACGGTAAAGTAATAGGTGTAGGGTCTTTTAAAGAAGAGGGTGTCGGGATTAGAGTTTTAGTTGATGGATCTTTAGGATTTGCGGCAACTAACAACCTAAGTGCAGAGGGTCTTAGCAAAGCTCTCGAGAAAGCTATTGTGAGGGCTAGGTCAGTAGCTTCTTTAAGAAAGAACGTTATCAGATTTAGTGAGGAGAGAGTTGGTAGAGCTTCTTACGAAGTCGTGACAAAGATAAAATTAGAGGACGTGAGTGTAGAGAGTTTGATGAGTTTGGGTAAGGAAGTATTTAAAGTCTTAAGCGAGTCTGTTAGTCAGGTTAAGCTTCCGGTCTGTGTGTTCAGTGCTGAGACTCACACTCAAGAAAAACTAATCATTACATCAGACGGCGCTTACGTTAAGTCTAGAGTTCCTAGGATGTATGTCTCAACTAATCTGGTACTCCTCCACCCACAGAAGGGCACCTTACAGAGAATGAAGGAATTTGGTAGTTCTGGTGGAGGCGAATTACTTGATGTGTGGAAGCCTGTTGATGCCTTAGCAGAGGAAGTCAAGAAACTTGAAGTAGTCTTAGTAAATGGTACTGAACCTCCTAAAGAGCCTGTCGACGTGGTTGTGGGCTCTGAGATAGTGGGGTTGTTAGTCCACGAATCAGCCGGACACCCCATGGAAGCTGACAGAATATTAGGACGTGAAGCCGCGCAAGCCGGAGAATCGTACGTTAAGCCAGAGATGATCGGTGAATTCAGGATAGGCAATGAGTTGGCTACAGTAATTGAGGACCCTACAATACCCGGTAGTAACGGCTTTTACTTATATGATGATGAGGGAGTCCCGGCGAGACCTAGATATCTCTATAAAGAGGGCATAATAAATGAGGCACTACATAACAGACACACCGCAAATATTTTCGGCATTAAAAGTAATGCTGCAGCAAGAGCAATGAACTATGCGTCAGAACCTATAATACGTATGAGTAACACATATTTCAAACCTGGAAAAATGAGTTTCGAAGAACTTATAGAAGACATCAGCACAGGTGTCTTCATAAAGTCTTACATGGAGTGGAACATAGACGACATAAGGTGGAATCAAAGATATGTAGGTCTAGAAGCCTACATGATAAGAAACGGCGAGTTAGCCGAGCCAGTTAGAAATCCCGCATTAGAGATAACTACTCAAGGATTTTACAGCAACGTGGTAGCCGTCGACAAAGAATTAAAGTTCTACCCAGGTACTTGTGGTAAGGGAGAACCCTCACAGGGGGTCCCTGTATGGTTTGGCGGTCCGAACGTCAGGATCGCTAAAATTAGATTGGGGGTGACTGCACGGTGAGTGAGGCTCTTGAGCTAGGAAGGGAAGTAGTTAGTAAGTTGAGAGAAAGCTATGATGACGTAGCAGTCCTTATGAGAACTCGCGATAGAGTTATGGTGAAGCTTTGGAATACCGAGCCTTCAGTAACTCAGAGTTGGCTAACTACGGACGTGTCCTTGCTACTAACTAAAGCGAGGAAAGTATTAATACTAGAATTCTCTGTTGGGAGACCTGAGGAAGTCCTTAAAGCTATTGAGAAGATATCAAGTGTTGTTGAGAGGGTTGAGGAGTCAGAACTCTATGCCCCCCTACCAGAACCGCAGGAAGTTAAGCCTATCGAGGGACTCTTTGATACTAAAGTAATTAACGCGATGAAGGACCCAGGTATACTAACTAAGTTAATGGTTGATGCAGCTTTATCTGAGGGTGCTGAGAGAATTGCAGGTACTCTAACTTTAAGCAGTGATGAAAGAGTCTTAGTTACTAGCAAGGGATTTGAGAAAAGTGAAAAGAAAACGTTAGTTGAGGCTTACTTAAGAGTATTTAAGAACGAATTCAGTGGTCATTGGGCTTACGGATCAACACATGTGAACGAGGGGGAAATTAAGGAAGTCGGGAGGAAGGCTGGCTTATATGCTTCAATAACTAACAGTAGAGCGGACTTGCAACCAGGCAAGTATGATGTGGTTCTTTCCCCGCTTGTAGTAGGTAACCTAATGAATTATGTGGCGTTCATGTCTTCAGCACTAGCAGTCCTAATGGGTTATTCGATGTTCATGAGGTTTAAACCCGGAGATAAGATAGCTTCAGAGAAACTCACGCTAGTAGATGTGCCAAGAGACCCCACCCTACCTAATGTAGCGTCTTTTGACGATGAAGGAGTCCCTACTTACAACAAACCCATAATAGAGAAAGGAGTGTTCTATAACTTACTCCACAACTCAGGTACGGCAACTAAGCTTGGAGTTAAATCGACTGGCAATGCTGGGTGGATAATGCCTAACCCGTGGAATCTGTACATGGAGCCTGGAAGTCTTAGAGAAGATGAGTTAGTTAGCGAGTTGAGAAACGGAGTAATAATAACGAACAACTGGTATACTAGATTACAGAATTACGTTGAGGGGACTTTCTCTACGGTCGCGCGTGACGCCACGTTATTAGTCAAAGATGGCGAGATAGTAGGTAATGTCGGCAGAATAAGGATAGCAACTAGTTTTCCAGAACTACTTAATAGTATTGAAGAATTGACTAGGCAAACGTATGACGTCACGTGGTGGGAAGTCAGAACACCTATTAGAGCACCGTATGTGCTTGCAAGAAATATTAATTTGACTAAACCCTACATATAGTTTTTCTTAGAAGTCGGTTACTCCGTACTCGCCTGAGAACTCGTCACCTACTTCCTCGGTTCTCCAGGCTTCAGGACATCCCTTGCCGTATCTTATTATAGGGCCTGCAAGCCTAGTTAATAACACGACTCTTGAAGGTATAGAATAAGACGCTACTCTGTAGCTTGTCTCATTAGCCAGCCTTCCCGCGAAGTCTAAGACTTCATTCATCGAGGGCATATTATCTCTACTTAATCTCTCAGTAGAGCCGCCTACGTGCATGTAAGCTTTTGGCTCTATGTAGGTTGGTGAAGCCTTATCTATTAATTTGGCGAACCCTCTGACGTCTTCCTCACTCATGTTAAATCCTTTGATTAAAGTTATTCTTAAGACTGTAGGTGATGAGAAAGACGGCAGTAGCTCTAAAGTCTCTAGAGTTTTCTCCCAGCCTCTACTCACTAGAGGCTTATTAAAGAAATTATACATCTCTCTACTCCAAGCCTCTAAAGACACGTATAGCTGAGTAGGTTCTTCCTCAAGAGACGCTAACACTTCAGGTCTTATACCTCTAGTTACTAAAAACGTGGTCAGACCCTTACCGTGGAAAACCTCAATCAACTCACCCAACCTGGGATATAACGTGGGTTCGCCGGTGAGTGAAATAGCTACGTGTTTTGGATTCATTGCTTCTTCCCACATTATCTTAGGGGCCACGTTCCTGTAGCCACTAACAGTTCTTCGATGTTCTTCTATGGCTAAGTCTGCTATCACTTCAGGGTCGTCTACGCTAGGCAACCTCATTAAGTCTTCATCTCTTAACCCCAGGTCTTGTGGCCTCACCCTCCAGCAATGAAGACATGCATTCCAGCACCAGAGAGTGGCTGGAGTGAACTGTATACACCTATGTGATTCTATTCCATAAAACTTGCACTTATAGCAAAACCTGCCCTGAGTTAAGGCGTTATGAACCCATAAACACTTCTTCACAGCTGAGTGAGAACCTATTAAGTGATATTTCTGGTTTTTTAACCTACTCATAACTAGAGTAAGAGGCTCTGTTTCCCCAGCCTCAACAGGTAGCCTTACAGTTCTCCTTATCACTACTCACCAAAAACTTGATGATTAGACAACTAATATACTAAACCTTATCTAGCCGGACTCTCGCTTACCCGCCTCCCATCTCTTCAAATAAGCGCTTAAAGACTCACTCATTCTCTGCGGATCTAAATAAAGCTCGCTAGCATTTAGTTTTCTAAGTATCTCGAAAGCTTTTTCAAGTATTTTATTCTCGTCTTCTTGTCTAGCCAGCTCAAATAATGTCTCGCTAAAAGACCACGGGTAATATATCCAGACCCACTTCTCAACACGTTCGACGTAGTAGTCAGGCACGAAAGAACTAGAAGTTTTGTAGTGTAGTACTGCAGTCTTAACCTTGAGAGCGCCTAACCCATTAACTAACCTAACTATTCTCGACATCGTAGTTCCAGTGTCAACCACCTCATCAACGATCAGGACCTTCTTGTTCTTGAGTTCTATCCCACCATAATAGCTAATTTCAGGCTCTTCTAGTATCCTACCGCCAACGCCCCAAAACCTAGACCTCACGACGTGAAAGTCGTCTACCCCGATCACGTCACTAACTATGCGTGCGGGAACTAATCCACCCCTAGATATAGTTACTACGGTGGTGAAATCCTCTCCTGAGTCAAGAATGATCTCAGCCAGCCTATAACACATGCTTAAGGCAGTACTCCAAGGCAGGTAGAGAACCTCCATTGAGACCTCCCTCAACACGGCTCTATAGTGCTGGGAGGCTTAGACGTTATAGCATACGTTACAGTAGTGACTTTACTTAAGCTGGAAGTTATTCTTCTAGACATAATATCAAGAACTTCGTGAGGTATTCGAGCCCAGTCAGCCGTCATCCCGTCAGAGCTTTCCACTATCCTTATCGTCAGAATATACCCTTGATCTCTCTCATCACCTTTAACTCCTACCCACATATCGTCGCCAACGACTGCAAAGGCCTGCCATACTGAGTCGTGAAGGTTATACTCTCTTAACGTATCCTCAACTATCTTAGAAGCTTTCCTGACTATCTCTAACTTCTCTTTAGTGAATTTCCCTACAATCCTCACAGCTAGACCAGGTCCTGGGAAAGGATGTCTCTTCAGTAGAGCTTCAGGAATGCCTAAGAGCTTCCCTACCTCCCTAACCTCATCTTTGTAGAGGTACTTTAGCGGCTCAAGTATCTTTATCTTAAACCAAGAAGGTATTCCCCCAACATTATGATGCGTTTTAATTTTTCTTGAGCCACTCACGACACCGCTCTCTATGACATCCGGATACGTGGTGCCCTGAATGAAGTACTTAATCTCTGGGTCATTCTCGATTAATTCTTTAAAGATCCTGACGAATTCTTCACCTATTAGCTTCCTACGCTCCTCGCAGTCAGAAACTCCTTCAAGGAGCTTTAAGAATCTATCTTCCGCGTTTACGTAGAGCGGCTCTATACCTAAGCTTCTTAAGTTACTTAAAACTTCCTCTACCTCACCTTCTCTCAAAAGCCCGTGATTAACGAAAACCGCAATTAACTTATCTTTAAATACTCTCTTAGCTATCAAGGCAGATACGGTAGAATCCACACCACCACTAACAGCGATTAACGCCTTATCATTGGTTCCTACCTCCTTCATCATTTCTTTAGTCACGTATTCGACGTAATTACCGAGTGACCAGTTTCTCTCAGCACCAGTTATTTTGAGGAAGTTCTCGAGTAGTTGCGAGCCCTTCACAGTATGCTTAACCTCAGGGTGGAACTGAACCCCATAAATCACATTACCTTCATGAAATACCTTGAAAGCCGCAACACACTCGTTCTCTGTTAAAGCGAGAACCTCACCTAGACTAGAAAGTGAAGTAACACACTCGTTATGACTCATCCAAACATGCTCGAATTCATTCCAACCATCAAATATGGGGTCACGCTTCACTATTTTTATCTTGGTACGCCCAAACTCTCTTTTCTTTTCTATAGTGCCTCCAAACAGCTTAGCCAATAATTGATGACCAAAACATATGCCGAGAATAGGCTTGTTGCTACCGAGGATTAATTCACTAAACTTTTTAAGCTCGACTTCCTCAAGCTCACTAACACTTAATGGACTGCCTGACAAGACTAAGGCTTTAGACCTTAAAATAATAGTCCTATCTACAGACTTATAGGGAACAACACTAGTATAGACTCCTAATTCTCTAAACCTTCTAGATATTAAGTGAGTGTACTGGCCCCCTAAGTCTATCACAAGAATCCCGCCAGTAAATTCTCCCCCCACTCTAATCCCTCCTATAATTTAATCACACATAATATTAAATGTTTGACTCCAGCACGTGTAGTGACTCACTTCAATTAACATGAACAAGTTAATTAGTTTATGCAGAAGCATAACACCTCTCTTAACAGGACTCAGTAAAAAACCTAAAAGCTCTGAAGTATGGCTCTACCAGCAATAACCCCCGTAGCAGCAGCTATGTTTAAGCCTCTTGAGAGTCCTGCTCCATCACCAGCCACGAAAATGCCTTCAACGCTAGTCTGTAGGTTTCTGTCAGCTTTAACTCTTAGGCTGTAGTATTTAATTTCAGGCGCGTAGAGTATCGTTTGTGGCGAGTAAAGCCCTGGATACAGGATATTCAGTCTCTTGATAGCTTCGAGCAAGTTAACTATAACCCTATAGGGGAGGACAACCCCTATATCTCCAGGTGTTACATTCTTTAAAGTAGGTGTCACAATACTTCTCTCTATCCTCTCCCACGTGCTCCTCCTACCTTTCTCTAAGTCACCTAGTCTCTGAATTATTGGTTTACCTACACCTACTCGGGTAGCCATCCTAGCTATAGACTTGCCAAGCTCTGTAGCGTCAGAATAAGGGTCAGTAAGCTTTATCGTGACTAATAGAGCGAAGTTAGTATTTCTGGATTTCAGATTTCTATAGCTAACCCCGTTAACTCCGATAGTACCGTCTTCGTATTTTTCTTGTACTACGAATCCTCTAGGGTTTGTACAGAAAGTCCTGACTTTATCGTCGTAAAACTTCGTGTAAAGCACTATCTTGGGGTCTGGATTTATTGTGGTCACGTCTTCAGTTACGTATGAGGGGACCTCTACTCTAACACCAACGTCTAGAGGTCCTGGCTCGTACTCTATGTTCAGAGTCTTAAGTATTTTCTGAAACCACGTGATTCCTCCCCTACCTGGTGCTAAGAGAATTCTACGAGCTGTGAACTCCCCCTGACTAGTACTCAGTTTGAAGTTGCTATCATGCTTCATTACCTCAGCAACACTTGTCTCTGTAAATATCCGCACACCCTTCTTTTCTAGGTAGGTACTTAAGTTATCAATGACTCTAATCATGACGTCAGTTCCTACAATCCTTTGAGGTGTTGGTATGTATTTGGCACCAGCTTTAGCAGCAAGCCTCTCAAGCAGAGTTATTTTTTCTTTGTCCGGCACGTAGAGAGTGTCTTCAGGTACTCCAAAAGATACGAAGATCCTGTCAACGTATCTTACTAGTTCCTCGGCGTAATCCCAGTCATTAACTAGCTTGTCTAAGTCTCCCCCAATGTCAGGTCTTAAATTAAGTGTCCCGCTGCTTAACGCGCCAGCACCTCCTATACCGTAGGTCACGCTACATACTCTACAGTTAAGACACTCTGCTTTGTTGTTTGGTATGTGAGAGTTCCCGTTATTCGTTTTGATGGCTAGCGGGCATTTCCTGTCAGTCACTTTCTTTCCTTTATCGAAGATCGCTACTCTCAAGCTACTTCCTGCGTTGCTCACTATCTCTAGGGCGGCCATGAGTCCCGCAGGTCCTCCGCCAACTATCGCTACATCGAAGTCCCTCACGTCACAACACCTAAGTCTTTCCTCCTATCAATCATGTGAGTAACGTCATCCCCCGTGCCTATGAGCGTCACCGGCGTCTTCACCGCGTCCTCTAGGTCTTCTATCCATCTTTTGGCTTCAGGAGGTAGTTTACTCCACTCCCTAACCCTAGCCGAAGACGGGAAAACCTTGTCAAGACACGTGAGCGCTACTTGAGTAGCTGAGTTAAGTATTACGGCTCTCTTAGCTAGGTTGTAGTCGAAGGGGGCAGCTCTTCTTATTCTTCCTGTGACAGAGGCTCTCTCCATCCAGCCCCTACTAATGACTTCATCGATAGATAATTCACCGGGTAGAGGACCGCCCCCAACTCTAGTAACGTAAGACTTAAAAACTACGATTATCTCATCAACGTACTTAGGTCCTAACCCAACCTCTGATAAAATGCCTGCTGCTGTAGTGTCTCTACTAGTTACGTAAGGGTATGTACCGTGATATAACGACAAGTAAGTGCCTTGAGTACCCTCAATCAATATACTGCCTCCTGAGTTAATGATTTTCCAAACTTCATCAACTAAGTCTACTAGGTAAGCCTCTAACTCAGGAAAGTCTTGAGCAAGCTTTAGTCTACGCATTACTCTGTCAACCATAGCTGCTCCAACACCCTGAAGAGTAGAACCTATGGAATTCCTAAGGTACTCGTCTCTCACTTCAGCCTCTACGTGCTTATCTTCTATGACTCCAGCATTCCTGTCTATAAAAACTCTTCCCGCAACACCTAAAGTAGTAACTTCTCTGAAAAACACGTCAAGCCTGATTAAAGACCCTGCACTAATATAAAGCTTGCAACTCCCGTTGACGAACGCTGAAGGAATTATCCTCAACTTAAACTCCTTACCACCCCAAAGTACTGTGTGACCCGCGTTAACAGAGCCTACTCTCACAGCCGCACTCACTTCATCGTTGAGAGCTAGGTAAGCAACTACCTTACCCTTACCCTCATCGCCGAAGAACCCTCCAACAACTACATTTAACACCTTACTCCCTAAATTAATTTATATTGAACAATATAAATGTTACTATTTATTTCGCTTAAGTTGTTTAAGCTTTTTTCAATAAATAATATAAAAATTAAGCTAGTACAAAGAAAACAATTCTCGCCGTTAAGTTAAAAACCTATAGCAGATAGAGTCTAGGATAGTCAGTGATGAGCATCGAACGAATAACTAGAAGGTACTACAGACACTTGAGTCTACTGCCTCGGAGGAGGTTCTTAGTAGTCATATATGTTTCCCTGGTCTTCCTAATCGGCATTGTTAATTCAGGGCGCTTCACTGCAGGAGATGTTCTTATCTCTATAGGTACGTACTTCCTCTTAGGAAGTGTGTTGACTTTTATGTACTTACCCCTAATGCTCACTAAATTATTCAACGTTAAGAGAGTTCTTGGACTCTCTCTAGTCACCTTTGCTATCTCCTTAATCGCGGAAATAATTCTTTATAGACTTACTGAGTTGAGAGGGTTAGGTCTAGTAGTCACTTCAGGCTTTATACTCATAATCTTATCTGCTTTCACGAGCGTACGTCAGGCCTTAGCAGTTTCTCTAACAATACCCATCTTGACTCTTGTCTTAGTCAATACTGTACTGCTCGGGCAAGTATTAAGTCGTGTACAATTAGTTAGTGCTTTAATGGTTGAGTCAGTCTCTGTACTTTTAGGGATTCTGCTTATTCGATACATTGATAGCAGGGGGAGACAGTTAAGCGGTGTCTCGCCCATAGTAGCCTTAAGAGCTTTTCTCAACACGTGGTTTACTGGCGAGCCTGAAAGACTCGAGAAACTCTTTGCTCATATAGGGTCTCAAGAAAGTATAGAAGTCAAAGCCGTAATCATTAAGCGTGAGTCAAAGCCCAGCATAATCATGGTATTCCCGCGAATTCATTTCGGTCCCTTCAACAACATAGGTTCCTCTAGCTTCATACACTACGTTGACAGCTTCGCAGAGCCTGAGTTCAGAGTATTCACATTCCATACAGCAGGATCTCACGAGCATAACCTAGCTAGCAATAAAGATGCAGAGAGAATTGCTCACGAAATACTTACTAAAGTGAGGAGCTCTTTAAGTGACTCGTTTGAGGAACTCATGTGTGAACCTTACAGAACTAGATTAAGCGATGGTTGGGAGGCTCTTACTCTTCGAGGTAGAGACTTCATAGCGCCGCTCATACTTAATAAGACATTAGGTAACGATGACATACCTTACGATGCGTGGGACTACTTGAGCAAGCACCCTAAAACTCCCTCAAATACTATGATAGTTGACGCACACTCATGCAAGGGCGACAAAATCAGAGAACTCAACAGTCTTAAAAACCTTCTAGATAAGGTAGCCGAAACTTATGAGTGTTCAGAACCTAGTGAGTTTCTAGTGGGATACGGAGAAATCAGGATCCCTAATACTTGCGTAGAGTTGTGTGACACGAGAGTAAAGACTTTAACTATACGAATAAAGAATAAAAGGTACGGGATCATCTACCTCTACGGGAACAACGTAGATAAGGAATTTCGAGCTAAGCTAGACAACATAATTAGAGAGAAAACAGACCTGTCAGATTTTGAGATAGTAACGCCAGATGACCACTCGTGTGCTGCTTCATTAAAAGAGTCTCCGTACGAGGTAGTTAAAGAGTGTGGCGGGCTTATTGAAGCAGTATTAAACTCGCTTAATAAGGCTTCAGAAGATGAAGCGCCAGCTTCTTACAAGGTAGTGAGTCTCAAATTAGATAATGTGAGAGTAATGGGAGATAAGGTCTTCACGTTGATCGAGAGTCTTCACGTACTTGCTAAGAAGACAGAGATAGGGTTGCTTCTAATCTTCACGGTTCTCAACACTTTACTGCCATCAATATACGTAATTATAACGTCGTATATGACACTCTTTTAATTCTCTTAGAGTTAAGAAAACTTAGCTCTTATGAAATTAAAGATCATGCTTCTAGAGCTATTACTTCTCTTCTCTTAACTATCTTGTCTGGATATATTATTATGCCCTTATCTGTTATTTCGAAAGGATGTCTCCTCATGTCATGTTTAGTTCCTCGCATCTTCCATATTAGTATTGACCTAGTTAAGACGCCGTCTAGCTCGTCTAGGTCTAGTCTTATTATTCCGTCAACGGCGTGCTCAACTCCCGGACCTCCGAACCCCCTCTCAGTGACACTTACTTGAGATACTAGAAATGTCGTCACGCCAAGTCCTGAGAGAACTCTCTTTAGTTGCATCAAAACACTCCTAGCTATAGAAGGCTTAGTTAAGTATAGTGTTGAGACAGAGTCTATCACGGCTCTCTGAGCCTTTGTATCTTTCAACGCTTGCTTAACTACGTCTAGAAATTCTCCGATATCGTCAACACTCTTAACTACGTACTTCTCCCTCTTAGCAGCCTCACCTATCCCGCCCGTGAAGGCGTCTACTATGGCGAAAAAACCATCGTCTTCGTACTTCCTTATATCCCAACCAAACTCACTCATTTCTCTCCTAATCTGGATAGGGTGCTCCTCTAAAGTAACTAAGACACCAGGCTCGCCGTAAGTCAGTCCAAAATATAGGAATTGCTGACTCAGAATAGTTTTCCCAGTTCCTGGACCTCCTGAAATTAAGACTATACTTCTCTTCGGGACTCCGCCAAAGAGTAGCTCATCTAGACCTGGAATACCGCTCCTCACTCTCTCGACCATGAGCACAACCCCCAATATTAAATATAACGTAACAAATTAAGGTCTAAAGCAGTTATACTATTCAGTAGTTCAGTAAGGACTCAATGATAATTATCTTATTATAGGCTTTGTCCAATTCCCGAACTTTATCCAAGCAACACTTCCCAGACCTCCTACCACGTTGCTTAAGGCCATGGCAAGCCATATCCCGTAAGACTGTAAACCAGATATGTAGGCTAGGAAGTAACCTAAACCTATCCTAATCCCCCATAACCTAATCACGCCTAGCACTGTAGGCACGGTAGTGTGTCCTGATCCCCTACCTACAGACATGCCCACGAAAAACATAGTAAAGAATGGTAAACTGAAGACAAAAGTCTCAAGAAATCTTAAAGCCTCTTCAAAGATCGCTGTGTCAGACGTGAATACAGAGATTAGCTGACTCCTTATTAAGAATACTGCTAAAGCACCAAGAGCCGTGAGTGAGGCTATAGTCAGTGATGACTTGTAAGCTATCTCACGAGACCTACTCATGTTACCAGCGCCTAGATTCTGCCCCACCATTATAGCTACTGGCATAGTCAAGCCCCACATAATGGCGTCAGCGAGATCCATTATTATGAACCCTATAGCGAAAGCTGCTGACACTACCACCCCAAACGAATTTATGAGTGCGTTCTGAAACATGAAAGCTAAGCTATTAGAAGCGTGAAACAGGAATACGGGACCCCCTATACGAATATTCCTTAAAATCCACAATCTATCAATACTCTTCGTAGGAAGTATTCTCAAGTCAGGAAACTTACGTTTAGTTAAGTAAATCAACACAACAATACCGCCAAGTCTAGAAAGTACTGTGGCGAGAGCTGCACCAGCCGCACCCATCCTAGGGAAAGGAGGTATGCCGAGTATCAGGAAAGGATCCCAAACAATGTTTAGCAGAGCTGAGAAGCCTCCCACTATTGCTGGAGTTCTAGTGTCTCCCACAGACTGAAGTATCGTAGAGTAAGTTATTGAGAGTCCGGAAAGCATTAAATCAAGTGATATTATACCTGAATAACTCATTACATCATCAAATATCTCTGGCGGGACTCTAATCACGTAGTAGAACAAAGGATATCTCAGTGAGAAGTATGTTAAGCCGAAAGCTAAACTAGTTATCAAAGTTACAGTGAAAAACTTAGAAGCAACATTACTAGCTTCCTCATACTTTCTAGCACCAACATATTGAGAGAGGAGCGCCATGTTAGCGGTTGAGATAGCCATGTTGAAAGCATTGAAGAACATGAAGGGGGGCCATGCCTGCCTAGGTACTGCCATAGCTACATCACTATACCTGCTCAACCAGAACGCGTCAGCTACGTTATAAGACACATTCACTAACTGAACCAGCATGAGTGGGAATCCCAACCATAATAAAGTCTTAATTATAGGTCCGTTGACTATCTCACTCCTATATCTATCTATGGTCGTTGCTGAAGAGCGAACCACTCACGACACCCGCTGTTCGCGACCACTATATTCCTTAGAAATATAGTTATAAGCTTATAAGCAGAGCTACCGAGGACTCTACTATTACTGGCTAGTCTTTCAGGACGGGAAAAGGAGTCACTCATAAATACTTAAGTGTCGAAATTATTAATGTAGAGAGGGTGCTAGCATGGTTAAGAGAAGGAGGACACAGGTACTTAGACACTTGATTCTAGCAGTCCTAGCTACTAACCCGCAGCTTCACGGCTACGGAATCTACAAGAGAATAGTGTATGTCACGCAATCTGTGTGGAGACCTTCAATCGGGACTCTCTACAGAACATTAAATGATATGGTTAATGAGGGTCTTATTACAAAGAACAGCAGTGATTCTAGGAGGTTACAGTACGAGATAACTAGCACTGGTCTTGAGATTTTCCTTAAAGAAACACTACCTCATGCAACGAAATCTGCAGGGATACTTACAGAGTTCCTAGAAGCCTATAAAGAGATACGTAAGAGGGGAAATCTCTCAGGATTGCCTGACGAGCTAGTAGAGAGGTTGCTTCGCTTACGTAAAGCATTAGAAGAATTAATAAGCAGTTATGTAGCTAGTTAATACAATAAAACTAGAGTTAGAGTTCTATCTCAATACCTAGTCCCCTACTCTTAGCTAGTCTGTAAGCTAACGCTGCAGTAGCCGCGTCTTGTATAGCGAGACCCACACTCTTAAACAGCGTTAATTCATCACCCTCTCTACCTTTCCTGAGCCCGGCAGAAACCTCCCCTAACTCAGCTACGTCTTCCTGCTTAATTAAGCCTTTCTCAAGCGGTATTCTTATGTCGCCTGTCTCGTCAAGCACAGCTCTTCTAGAATCAACCACCACCTTGCTAAACTTAATCATTGCTTCATCATCTAAAGCTCTATAATCTTTAGCGTGAGCACCTATACTTATTATGTGCTGGTCCTTACTTAACCATCTGCCCAGAATCACGGGCTCTTTAGTAGTTGAAGCTTCTATAACTATCTTGGATTTCTTAACCAGATCTTCATTTGATGTAGCTTCAACGACTCTGAAACCAGCGTTCTCTGCCCAAGTTTTAAAAGACTTCATTTGATCAGGTCTTATGTCGTATATCACGACCTCATCAGTCCTATATACTGAAGATACAAATCTCAACTGATACCTAGCTTGATAGCCAGTCCCTATAATGCCTATAGGACCAGCCTCTCTAGGAGCTAAGTACTTAGCTGATACAGCGCTGGCAGCCCCTGTCCTCAGGGCTGTTAAGACACCGCCCTCCATGACCGCAAGAGGAGAGCCGTTTAATCCATCAAATAAAGTTACTAAAGCTTGAATGGTTGGAAGACCCCTACTAGGGTTCTGAGGTATTAGGTTGACTACCTTCACACCAACCCCATAACCAGGCACGTAAGACTGCATAACACCCCACCAGTTACCCTCGACCCACATAACAGTCCTAGGCGGTGTTACAGTTTCGTTTCTAGAGTACTTGATGAACGCATTCTCGATCTCAGGTATTAAGACCTCAGGACTCAATAACTCTTCTAATTCTTTACTTCTTAAGAGGAGAATCTTAGACATTTATTAAGTCCCTCCAGTTAACATTACTTTAAAAATTATTTAAACATCTCCTGAGTACTACCTACTAGAACTCTATCAGTTAATACTAGTAGTACATTATATTCAGTATTTTTCTAGGTGTAGTAGGGTAAGCCTCAACTACTCTGATTTGCTGATGTGTTGAGATTACGTTTTTTAACTTCTTGAAGAGTTTCGTGCTTAAATATATCACTCCACCCTTCTTTAACGCGAGACTAGATAACACTAAGTAATTGATTAACTGATTGTCTTCGTAGGGTGCTTCAATCCATCTAACTGTGCCTTCCCTACTTATGATTTCATAAGGTAGTCTTGTTCTCTTGAATCTTTTTATGAGTCTCCTCCTATACTGATACTTATCTTTGAATCTTGCCGGGCAATAATGAATGTTTAGTGTAATGCCCTCTTCTAACACCCAATTCATGACTTGTAAAGCTGCTTCTCTGGAACCACTGACTGTAAGTCCGTCAGGGTTTATTTTAAACCCCTTACTTAAGATTCCAGCATAGTTAGACTCACTAACTTCCATCTCGTTTAGGTTTATGAACTGAACGCCGAGCCTATATCCTTCTCTGACGAGGTCTCTCAATTTACTGAAGTCTGGTATTGCTGGGTTCTCTATGCCTGTATTAAAACTATGATCTAGTGCGAGCTTTAAAGCACTCCATGAGTAAGGTCCTGTCACGTGTATTCTCAGTTCATCAAGTCCTGCATCACTTAACCTATCTAGGTGTTCTGCTTTAAGGTTCCTCCCGGTAGTGTACATGTGTATGTGGAAGCTCTTTCCTAGTACTTTCTTTAAAGTTCTTATTACTTCGATTACATAATCTATAGCGAGAAGAGGGTCTCCCCCAGTTATCCCAACACCTCTAGACCCAGAAGCCAAGACTTCTAAAACAATATCGTTTTTCCCACTTACGAGAACTTCATTAAGATACGCGTTAGTTTTTCCTCTCCTAGAGTTTGATATAGGGCAGTAGAAACACTTTTCATTACATGCTCCAGTCACGAAAAAAACACTCTTTAAACCCTTAATACATAAGTTGCATCCTTCCGGAAGCTTACCTATCCAGCAACCTAAGTCGTCACATCTGCTCGTGTCTAGCGCGTGACCCATCAACTAGACCCTATGAAAGTAGGGTTCCTAGACTACTAGGAAGATACCCTCAGCTAGCTTCACGGCATTACTTATATTGGCGGGAGCGCCTACAACTACCGATTTAATTTTATGCAAGTCTTTGATGTCGTATGCTATCGCCTTATACTCCTCTGATAGGTAAAGTGTGCCCTCTAATGGTTCAGCGAACGATATGTTCCGCTCTTTCTTATACTTCCATATAGCTGAGTTAGCTGTTATTAGATACTCTACTAGCTTCTCATCACCACCTACGTCTCTCAAGTCTTCCTCAGTTATCGTAACATTTCTTAACCCACTACTAGAGTACATACACCTCCATAAATAATCTGTAACGAAAGGCATTATCGGGTGCAGGGCCTTCAATATCAGTTTGAAGACTCTGTGTAGGACGTACCTAGCCCCATTCACGTACTTAATGTCATAATCTCCTAAGCCATAAGCCCTCGACTTAACACTCTCGAGATAGTTCGACGCGAAAACATCCCACGCTAGAGCGTACAGCTCATTTATCGGTCTAAAAACATCAAATTCCTCATAATACTTAAGTACTCTCTTAATCACTGCTATAGAGTACTTAAGCATAGCTCTATCCAGGTCCTTTAAAACAGAATCCCTTAAAGGAGGTTCTTCGAAGAATGAAATAAACCTTCCTATATTAACTAGCTTAGTTGCGAAAGCTAGTCCACTCCTAACCACGTCTTCTGACCATCTATAATCGCTTCCAAGCATTCCAGAAATTGCTGCCCAATACCTGAACGCATCAGCACCGTACTTCTCGACGTACGGTAGTGGCGGGACAATATTGCCGAGAGACTTGTGCATGGCCCTACCCTTAGGGTCTAAACCCATGCCAGAGATCCTGACCCACCTAAAAGGAGGCTTACCAGTGAGTAACCAGACACGCAGTGTGGAGTAGTAGAGCCAGGTTCTTATTATATCGTATCCTTGAGGTCTGAGCGCGTGATCTAGTGCTTTAAGGGCTGCTTCCTTATCCTCAAGCCACCTAGTTACATATAAGACACTAACAGATGAATCAAACCACGTGTCGAAAGTTCTAGACTCACCCACTAGTTCTTCTCGTGGAGCACCACAATTAGGGCATCTCTCGTAAGGTGGTGGATCTATCCATGGCCTTACATACTCCCCGTACCTGCCGAAGACTACGTGTCCGCATTTCCTGCACCTCCAAATAGGTATTTCAGTCCCGTAGAATCTAGTTCTAGAAATAGGCCAATCCATCTTTAGTGAAGTCACCCAAGTATCAAACTTCACTTTATGCTCAGAAGGCTTGAAATCCATCATGTTGCCTACTCTGAGCACGTCTTCTTTAAAATCTAGTTGCTTCAAGAAAAACTCTCTAACGTGGATATACTCTACCGGCGTCTTACATCTCCAGCAGACAGGAACCTCGTGTTTCAAGTCTTCTTCTTTAATTAAGAAATTATTCTTACGTAACTCTTCTACTATAACCTTCCTAGCTTCTCTAACGTTTAACCCCTTAAGAAATCCTGCGTTCTCGTTCATAGTACCGTCTGAGTTGATGAGTATCTTAGGAGTAAGTCCTTGCTCCTTAAAAAACCAGATATCTCTAGTGTCTCCGTAAGAACACATCATAGCTAGGCCTGTCCCGAATTCCGGATTAGCGTACGTACTAGGCATTATAGGTACTACATTATTATATAAGGGCACGACCGCGTGCTTCCCCTCAAGATACTTATACCTGGCATCGCTGGGATGGAAAATAACAGCGCCGCATCCATTAAGTAGCTCAGGTCGAGTAGTAGCTATCACTACATCCTCGTTAGTTTCTGCGACTACAAACCTGATATAGTATAGCTTACCGTCCTCTTCTTTCGTCTCTATTTCTGCCTCAGCAAGTGACGTCCTACATCTGGGACACCACATCACTGGTCTCTCAGCCTCGTATATGAGACCCTTATTCCATAAGTCAATGAACGTGGCTTGAGTTAGTCTCCTATACTTGGGTGAGTCTGTTCCGTCAGTCCAATACTGGTATGAGCACCCTAATCTCTTCCACACTTTAACTAAGGAGGCCTCATACTCGTCCAAGACCTCACTAACTAGTTTAAGAAACTTGAGTCTGCCCTCAGGAGTATTAGCTATCTCATGTGCTGAAATCCCGTACCGTTTTTCTACTGTTACCTCACCAGGCAAGCCATTCCTGTCTGCGTAAAAAGGTAGCATAACTTTATACCCGAGTAGTCTCAACGCGCGAGCTACCATATCTATCTGAACATAATGAGCTGCCTGACCAACCCCCCATTCTCCAGAAGGATAAGGCGGCGGCGTATCTATAACAACGTACTTATCTTCATTTAGAAAATCAATCACAGTCTCTTCAAATTCTTTCTCCCACTTCTCGAGTAACTCCTCCTCGATAGAGGGACTCCACCTCTTAACTTTTACTTTCGGCTCTAGCGCCACGCAATCACCTATACCATTAATAAGCTAAATTTTATTAATTTTAACTATTTAGTGATTGTTCCCTCTAGTTGGGGTAACCTGCTGAAGTGACGCGTGAAAGCTTTATTTATGTCGATACAATATTTATTGGGATAAATATGTCGATAAAAGTAGTGATGTTAGGTGCCGGGTACGTCACTGCTCACTTAGCTACAGGACTAGAAAGACTTAAGAAAGGGCTTGTCGAGCCTTACGGAATACCCCTAGCTAAATACGTGCTTCCGTATGACCTGAAAGATATTGAGATAGTAGGGGTTTATGATGTTGACGAAGGTAAGGTTGGTAAGACTCTATACGATGTAGCTAAGGAAGTCATGGGTAGTGAGTACCCAGTACCTGAGGAGCTTAAAACAATAACTATTAGGAGAGGGATAAGAAGAAAATCTACAGACGGGTTAAATATGCGGGCTAAGGGGCTAGACGACCTAATGAGTTACGAGGATAGCTTAAAAACTTTATTAGGTGAGTGGCTAGATTTAAGACCTGACGTCATAGTTAACGTAATAACTACAGAGTATGGTGAGGAGTACTTTGATGAGTCAGTAGCTCTTGACAGAATCTTGAAGGGAGACGTGCCAGCCACGCACTCTTACGCGTATGTAGCCTCTCTATACGCTAAAGCTAGAGGTAGTGTAGCTTTCGTCAATGCAATACCAACACCTGTAGCAAACAACCCGGGGCTACTCAAACTCCTCGAGGAGTCAGGTGTTGTAGTTTTTGGTGATGACGGAGCTACTGGAGCAACTCCCTTAACAGCTGACCTGATAGAGCATTTAGCAGAAAGAAATAGGCTGATAGAATTCATAGTGCAGTTTAACATAGGAGGTAATACAGACTTCTACGCTCTTACAAGGCACGACAGGAACCACATGAAAGAACTTACTAAGAATAGCATGATAAAAGACATTACAGGCTATGAAGTTCCTGCGTTCATAAAGCCTACGGGATACCTAGAACCTCTAGGAGATAAGAAGTATGTCGCTATGCATATAGAATATATAAGCTTTAACGGCTTCAGAGACTCAATATACATAAACGCTAGAATAAATGACTCCCCAGCCCTAGCAGGAATCTTGTGTGACCTAATAAGGTTAGGCAAGATATCCATAGATAAAGGGTTGAGAGGGACTGTATACGAAGTTAATGCGTTTTACATGAAGAGACCGGGACCCCGAGGATCTCCTAACATAGCTAAAAACAAAGCATACGAGTTACTACTCAATAAGTTTGGGTTAACACGATAGTCATTTACTTCTTTAGAGAAGATACTTAACTCGAAGCGATTCTTCAGGACGGGGAAGAGGGCTAAATACTAAAACTTATTTAATAATTATTAAAAATGTTTCGGGATTCGCGAATGAAGGGTGTTTTAGTAGTTCATTGCGGAGCCGGGACTTGGAGGAGCGTTGATGAAGAAGTTATAAGGAAAGTAATACAAGATGCGCTGAGAAGAGGTACTGACGTACTAGAAAGTGGAGGTTCAGCTCTAGACGCGGTTGTCGAAGCTACTATATCATTAGAGGATTCAGGAGTTCTAAACGCCGGTCTCGGCTCGGTACCTGACTTAAGGGGCGGCATATCAATGGATGCTGGAGTAATGGATGGGTGGAGTAGTCGTGCAGGGGCTGTTGCTGCGGTCACGTATCCTAAGAACCCAGTACTCTTAGCTCGCAAAGTTCTTGAATTAACAGACCACGTTTTATTAGCTGGCAACGCTGCTGATGAACTAGCAGCCAGGTTAGGTCTTTCTAAGCACCCAGGACTATCTGAAAGAGTTAAGAAGCGTTATGAAGAAGTACTCAAGAAAGCGTTATCAGGCGACGCAGTATTCAAGAAGAGTTTTGAGTTAGCTCAGAAACTAGGATATTTCGACACTGTAGGTGCAGTCGCTCTAGATAGTGCAGGTAAACTAGCTGCAGCAGTGTCTACTGGCGGCGTAATCTTAAAGCTCCCAGGACGTGTCGGCGACTCCGCGGTTCCTGGCGCGGGATTCTTTGCTAACAGATATGGCGCTGCAGTGGCTACAGGAATAGGTGAGACAATAATAATGAGTATGTTATCATTTAAGGCAGTAAACCTGATTAGTGAGGGTTACTTAGCTGACACTGCTGCTCGCTTAGCTATCCAGTACCATACATCTATATATGGTAAAGACACTGCCGGGCTCATAGCACTAGATTATAGAGGTAACGCATACGGCGCCTACAATACGCAGGCAATGCCGTGGGGTTACGCAAGAGCAGAAACAAAAGAGGTCATAATTTCTGGGTTTAGGAGGTCGTAAGCTTTTTTGGGGTCTTCTTTTCTTTTATGATTTTTAATGCTTCTTCACGTAATTCTCTGTCTGTACTTAACTCGCCTCTTGTTGTGAGAGTGATCATGGTTAAGGGTTCTTCTACTCCCCGTATCAAAGCACACGTATGTATAGCTTCTATCATTATCAAGAGTCCTCTAGTTTTAAGCTTTCCGAATAAGTAGTCAGCTATTTCTTCCGTTAATCTTTCTTGGATTTGCAACCTTCTAGCAAAAACGTTAATGACTCTAGCAAACTTACTCAGCCCGAACACTTCACCACTCGGGACGTAAACCACGTAAGCATTCCCATAGAATGGGAGTAAGTGATGCTCACATATAGACCTAACAGGTATGTTGAGCACAGCAACGAGTCTGTTAGTGCTTATGTAATTTGCCGAGTTAACATGGAAGTACTTTAAGTATTCGTCCGGGTCTTTCCCATAGCCTAGAGCTAGTTCTTCAAGCCACATCCTGGCCACTCGTTCTGGCGTGTCCTTGAGTTCAGGTCTATCGGGGTTGTCCCCAATAAGCTTTATGAATTCTCTTATAAGGTCCTTAAGTTTCTCAAACCTATCGTTTAAGTCTTTGTTACTCACCATACTCAATACTCACCTTTGGAGTACGTAACTTAAACTCGATTGTTAAATCAATGCCGAGACCGTGTAACGCCTCTTTAACCTTACCAACTCTCTCACTTAAGACTACTATATCGTCTTCGGGACTAACTAAAACTGTCGCGGCGCCTTGATAGTGTGAGCCATCAACATTTCTTAAACGTATGCTACCTAAACTCAAGTTATTTTTGCTAAACTCTTCTTCAACAACCCTCACCACATCTAACGAAGGGGCAGTATCACCCACGTAATTCATGACCTCAGAGAAGACCTCTCTTAACTCGTAAAAGATGTATAACGCAAGAATTAACGCACCAACATAGTCTATCAAGTAACTAAGTAGCGCGCCGGCAAGAGAGGAAGTAACAACTACCGCACCCTCGATTAACTCGCTTACCGTAAACTTAGAGTAGTGTATAAAAATTCCTTTTAATCTCCTAGAAACAGATATTGCGACCACGTAACACAGTACTCCTAAGAAAGCCATTAAGGGAGCTTCTAAAGATACCGTATACTCTCTTAACTCAATCAACTTAAGCGTTACCAAACCAGCAACGAAAGAGTAGATCATTAAAGTAGATATAGAGCCTCCAAAAGCTAATTTATAGTGACCGAAGTGATGGTCCTCATCTGGAGGCTTAAGACTGTTCCTCCAGTACCTTATAGCTAGCAACAACGCTAGCAAGTTAGCTATGGAAGTCATCGCATCAACAAAGACAGCTTTAGAGCCGTAAAGAATACCTCCTAAAATCTTGAAGACTCCTCCTAAACTCGAGAAAAAAAGGATTATAGCTAGCATGCTTCCGCTACTCAGTAGCTATCCACCCTAGAATAAAGAAATTTAAGATACCTTTAAGCTTTTCCCAGACTCTAAATCTTTATTTCTAGAGTCTTCCTAAGCTCATCAACTAACATTATTGGTACTGAAGTCAAAAGAGCTAAAAAGATAAGTTCTGGAGGCAACTCTACAGTCTTAAATACTGACGAGAGATGCGGTACATACACTGTAGCCAACAACAAAGCCAGTGAAGCAATTATTGAGGGAATGAGCCACTTATTAAAGGGTCTGAACCAGAAGTGCATATTCTCGGATCTTGAGACTAACGCTCTCCCAAACTCGCTCATTCCAATAGCTATGAAGACTAGTGTCCTAGCTAGGTCTCTGTCCATGTAAGCGCCAAGAGTAAACGTGTATATGGCTAAGTTAACCAACCCTATAAGGGAACCTAATAACACAAAATATGCTATCTTTCTGTTAGTTAAGAAAGGTGTTTGCCTCTTTCTCGGAGGTCTCTTCATCAGGTCAGGTTCTGGAGGCTCACTACTGAGAGCTAAAGCCGGTAAAGCGTCTGTCGTTACATTTATCCACAATAGTTGTGCTGGAGTTAAGGGTGATGGGAGCATAGCTAGCTCAGCCGACAATATAGTTGCTATCTCACCTAGATTAGCGGGTAAAAGATAGTTTATTGGCTTTTTAAGATTCTCAAATATTACTCTACCCTCCTTAACAGCTGCGGCTATGGTAACAAAGTTGTCATCTTTAATAACTAGCTTAGATACCTCCTTAGCCACGTCAGTCCCTTTAATACCCATAGCAATGCCTAGATCAGCTTCTTTAAGTGCTAGCGCGTCATTCACTCCGTCTCCCGTCATAGCGACTACGTGACCTCTTGCTTGAAGAGCCTTAACAACTCTTCTTTTATGTTCTGGCGTTACCCTAGCCAGTACGACTACGTCATCTATTACTCTCTCTAACTCTGCATCACTCATTTTGTCTAAGTCTTTGCCTTCAAGTACTAAGCCTTCATCGAGACCTATCAAACGACCTATAGCTTCAGCAGTTAGTCTATGGTCCCCTGTAATCATCACGGTTTTTATGCCGGCTCTACGCAACTCCTCTACAGCCTCCTTAACACCCTCTCTAGGAGGGTCAATGATCCCCATAACTGATAAGAAAGTAAGTCCTTCCTCAACCTCCTTAATACTCTGTTCAAGTACTTCAGACTTAACTAACTTGTAGGCAAAGCCGTACGTTCTGAAACCTTGAGAAGCTATTGACTCTATATACTCATTTATTTCTTTCTTAAGTTCATCGTTGAGTGGTTTGAGAGACCCATCAATTAGGACGTAGCTCGAGAGACTGAGGAGTAATTCGGGAGCTCCTGAAGATATAACTAAATATTCGTCATCGCTAAGCTTGTGTATTGTAGTCTTTCTTTTTCTAAACCTGTCAAACGGAATGACCTTAACTAATTCAGTGTTTTTCTTTAAGTTCTCAACTCTTTTGCTACCTAAGACTTTATGAGCGAATACGAGGGCAGCCCCCTCTGTAGGGGATCCCTTAATTCTCCACACGCCGTTGTCGTAGAATAAGCTAGCGTCTTCACCAATATGAACAACTAGATACTCTGCTAGTTTTTCAAGCTCTTTAGATATGAGGGCTTCATTACCAGAATTGGTAAAGACTACCTCACCCACGGGTTCAAAACCTTCACCACTTACCCCGAGTTCCACACCACTGACCCAGACTTTCTTAACAGTCATTTCACCCTTAGTTATAGTCCCGGTCTTGTCTGACGCCACGACATCGCAAGCGCCTAAAGTCTCTATAGCTCCTAATTCTCTCACTATCACGTTTTTCTTCGACATTCTGTAAGCTCCTAAAGCGAGCACAGACGTAGCTATGGCGGGCAAACCCTCCGGTATAGCTGCTACGGCTAGAGCGACGGCTAGAAGTAGCGATTCTATTAAGGGCTCTCTAACTACCAGATATGAGATACTAAATACTAAGACGCTTATGCCGAGTATTATAGCCCCAAGTTTCTTGCCGAGTTTGTCAAGCTCTTCCTCAAGTAATGTTTTCTTTTCTTTTATCTCACCTAGCTTCTCGGCTATCTTACCTAGCTCAGTTTTAGACCCGGTCGCGACTACGACCCCCTTACACTTACCAGAATATATGTAGGTACCCATGAACAGCATATTAGTCCTTGAATGAATGCCTGTCTCTTCAGGCAATACGGCTGAATGGTCTTTCAGGACAGGCTCGGACTCTCCTGTGAGGGGGGACTCATCAACCTTCAAGTCTACGGAGTCTATGAGTCTAATGTCAGCAGGAACCTTATCGCCTTCACCTAAAAGAATGACGTCACCCGGCACTAACTCAGTTGAAGGAACTACGACGACTTTCCCGTCTCTAACGGCTTTAACCTCAGAAACAACTAGCTTCTTCAGAGCTTCTATAGCTTTCTCAGCTCTAAACTCTTGAAGAAAGCCGGAAACACCCATTATGAGGACTATGAGTAGTATAGCTAAAGCATCAACTAACTCTCCTAGAAAACCTGAGATTAACGTAGCTATTAACAAAATCAGTATTAAGAAGTTGGTGAACTGCTTAAGAAACAACTTGAGTGGGGATTTAGGCTTACCTCTTATCTCGTTTAAACCATACACGGTAAGCCTCTTCCTAACCTCACTTGACGAGAGACCTTCTGGGGTTGTATTTAGTTCTTTGAAGACTTCCTGAACTTCTTTCGAGTGCCATGACATTCCCTAGCCTCCCACTTCACATAAATAACGTACACTTAAAAATTGCGACCTAGATTTAGATTTGAGTGAATAACTTGAAAGACACGTTAATCGCTGCGGCTGAGAAGGTTGCCAACTACTTGACAGAGACTCACAGACCATCTGCTATAGTTAGGGTTAACTCTAGTGGAGATACTAGTAAGGTCTTTGACATAGAAGCAGAAAACATTATTTTCGATGAGTTAAGAAGAAGAATTAAAGAGTGTTTCTTGTTCGTTAGTGAGGAGTCAGGCGTACGTCGCTTTTGTGGTGAGCCTGAATGGGTCGTTGTAGTAGACCCGGTAGACGGGTCTATGAACTACGACGCTCAAATACCTTGGGTATCTATCTCCATAGCTGTAGCCCCGCTAGACGGCGAAGACCCAACTATAGGAGATGTTTCTTATGCTGTAGTCTATGATGTTTTTCGTAGAATAGACTATAGCTTTGACCACTCAGAAGGGGTGACTATTGCTGGCATCCCAGCAACTAGAAGGCCGAAGCCTCCAGGAGTCGTGTTAGGATATTTTGAATTACCTGACTCATATAAAATAATCCCGTATTACTGGGCTGAGAGAGGTTCTCGAGCTAGTCTAAGGTCGCTAGGTAGTGCTGCATTAGACATAATATATGTGGGGCTCGGCAACGCTGAAGCATTCATAGACACAAGAGCTAAACTGAGAAATGTCGATGTGGCGGCTGCATTAAGAATAGCTTCAGCTCTCGGAGCTAAAGCCAAGCTATGCAATGGATTAAACGCGTTGTCAGTGACTTTGAAAGACATCACCAAGATCGAGTGCTTGCTGGTAGGATACAACGAGGATTACTTGAACAAGCTTAGTGAGGCACATTACGAAAGCCAAACCCAAAGCTATAGAGAGTAAATATTCTTTAATAAAGGGGATTACCTGATCTTAAGGTAATGGCTTGTAGACTAGCTTCTTCAGAGCCCTCACTCTCAATTCTTTAGCTACCTCAGCTGTAGTGCCCCACACTATAGCCCTAGTAGGGCACATAGCTACACATCCAGGCGTCAAACCCTCAGACCTTAACGGATTGCATAAGTCACACTTAGTCGCAAATCCAGGCGGTATTATCTCGGGGATGCCGAAAGGACAGGCGGCTAAACACGCGGAACACCCTATACACTTTGAAATATCCACTAATACAGCACCGTCCTCGTCTTTATGCATGGCTCCGGTGGGGCATGCCGTAATGCAGGGTGCCTTAGCACAGTGGAAGCACGATATGGGCTTGTTAAGTCCTCCCCCTATATCGTATAACTTTATGTAGCCTCTACCTTCATGTATGAACGAACACACTTCCTCACAAGTATAGCAACCTATACACACGTCGTAGTTTATTACTCGGCTCATGCCACCATACTTACTGAAAGTTTCTAAATCCATCTCATAACACCCTCTTAGCTCTTAAAAAATGATCTAAGTGTGTTGCTGCCTTTAAGCCACTCCCGATAGCTTTACCTACCATTGAAGGACCCGTTACTACGTCTCCCGCCGCAAAGACTTTCTCAACTCCTGTCTGCATTCTTTCGTTGACTATCACTGTTCTTCTCTTAGGGTCTACCTTAATACCATCACATTCTGTACCCAGTGGCGGAGTTGGTATCTCTCCTACAGCTGCTAAGACGGTGTCTGCCTCTATAACGTGTTCTGTGCCAGGCACGGGCATCGGCCTAGGTCTTCCAGTCTCGTCAGGCTCGCCTAACTTCATCTTAACAAACTCTACCCCAACTACTCTATCACCAGATACAACGACTTTAGTAGGTTGAACAAGCTCCACCCACTTAACACCCTCAGAAGCTACTCTACGTATTTCGTATTCACCCGCCGGTGCTTCCTTGATAGTCCTTCTATAAGTTAGGTAGACTTCCTTAGCCCCCTTCATCAAGGCTACTTCAGCAGCGTCTATCGCGCTATATCCCCCGCCAATGACGACCACTTTATTGCCTACAAGAGGCTTATGTGTTGAGTACCCTAACTCGTATGTCCACCAGCTATAAACGTATTCCAGAGCTGAGAAAACTCCTTTAGCGTTATCTCCAGGCACTCCTAACCTCCTCGAAGACCATATGCCTGTTGTCAACAACACGGCATCATACTCTTCCATGACTTTCTTTAAGTCAACCACGTTATTGACGAATTCGTCTCCCTCATCGTGTCTAGGCTCGCCGCAGAAGACTTTAGTCCTATAAATAAACTTAACACCGAAATTCTTTTCAAGGTCTTCAGTCCCTTCCATAACGCTATCTCTGGGTATTCTGTAGGGGGGTATGCCGAACATCATTAAGCCTCCCGCAAGAGGTAATTTCTCGTAAACGTCTACTTCATATCCCTGACATACTAGGTAGCCTGTAGCTGCTAGTCCCGCTGGACCACCGCCTACAACAGCTACCTTACCCCTACCTCCGCCTCCTTGCCTTTTCTTGCACATGAAAGCAAACTTCATTTCATCATCACCTCATAAACTACTCTGAAACTATAATTAACTTTATGTAGGAGTTCTCGACTCTTTTTCCAGAGAGCTTTTCAGTTATCTCTATACTACTGATTCTAGCTTCTCCTCTCTTGAGTAGCTGGTCTAGTGCTTGAGCTGGTAAAATGTTCCTTAAGTAATCTAGTTCTACCACGTCTACGTCCTCGCAAACAGAATACGGCGCTACGTGATGTCTCGGAATCACAGCACCTGAACCGTGTTCAACACAGTAGTAAATTCTAACCTTCAATGGCTACCACCCTCTTATGTTTTGATTTGGGTTGGAGAAGACCTAATAAAACCGCAACCCCGTATATGATTGCTTCAGGCCTTACAGGACATCCTGGGACGTAAACTACTCTATCTACCTCTACACCAGCTTCCTTAAGAATTTCTTCGAGCTTGGTATACCCGCCTAAAGTTGCGTAAGTATTAAACCATATCCCGCCCCCAACACCACAAGAACCTAGAGCCAACACAAGCCTGGGTCTCGGCATGGCCTTAATAGCTTTAATCACCTTGTTTATAGTCTTGATAGTTACAGGACCTGTCAACAATATCAGGTCTGCGTGTCTGGGAGAACCCACCAACTTAATACCGAATCTCTCTACATCAAAGTAAGGTGTTAGCACGTCTAAGACTTCAATATCACACCCGTTGCAGCTGCCAGTATTTAGGTGAAAAACCCATATACTCCTCTTAAGCTTGCTGAAGGCTTCCTCAAGAACGCTAGGGCCAGACGAGGATGTCAAGTCAAGTCTTCCCTCTTCACTCACCGCTAACACCCACTACCTTGCTCCCGATCTTACGAGCAGTTAGTTTCTTCCTACACTCGGGACACACGCTGAGGAGGTCTTCAGGAACTTTATTCTCTATTCTTTTCTCAACTTCCTTAACAAACTTTACCGTAGTAAAAGACTTGCCGCAAATCCTACACCTGACAGTATTATGGACTACCTCATCATAAAGATCTCCTAACTCCCACGTAGCCAGCTCAAATTCTCTAGAGATTGATATAGCTTTCTGAGGGCACACGTACGCACACATACCACAGAAGATACACTTGCCGACGAAATACTTGAGTGTTGCTTCATTACCTTCGTAACCCATGGTTAACGCTTTAGGAGGGCATATCTTAGTGCAGGCGCCGCACCCAACACACTTAATCGGGTCTACCTCAATCTTCCCTCTAAATTCAGGCGTAACTAACGGTGACTCAAAAGGATATTTTCTTGTAGCAGTCCCTTCACGAGCAGAGATTGAAAGCATCTTAAGGAACTTAACCATTCTTTCTCCCTCTTCTAGAAATAACTCCTAAAGGTAATGTCTTAACATTGCCAGATTTCAAGTTTATGATTACTGCTCTGTCAGTACATGAGAAGCAAGGGTCTATGCTAGCTATAGTTAGTGGTGCGTCAGCTAGGTCAACTCCTTTAAGCATTATGGGTACTGCCTGGAGATTCTGGTAGGTCGGGGCTCTAACTCTCCACCTGTATGGTCCGTAAAGGTCTGTTAGAACTACGTGTATTACCTCACCTCTAGGAGCTTCTACAGCGCCAATACCTAGCCTCATTGGTTGAGGCTCCCACTTATCAGTTTTTATAGGTCCGCCCGGTAACATATCAATGAGTTGCTCAATAATACTTATACTCTCGAAAACCTCATCTATCCTGACTAGAGTTCTAGCCAGGTTATCGCCTTCAGTGTAGACAGGCACTTTAAAGCTAACGTAGTGGTAAGCTGCGTACGTGTAGTCTTTCCTCACGTCTCTCGCTAACCCGGAACCTCGGACAGTAGGCCCTACTAAGGAGTAGGCCCTAGCTTCACCTCTAGGTAGTATGCCTGTTCCTGTGAGTCTTGCTCTAACCTGCGGCACGCTTGTCGCGACCTCTACGAGTTCTTTAAATTCTTTCTTAAGCAGGTTTAGTGTCTCTCTGATTTTAGGTATCTTATCCTTATCAATGTCTTTCTTAACGCCCCCGACTAAGTCTATGCCGTAAGTTTTCCTGCTACCCGTCAGTAGCTCTGCTAACACCATGACTTTCTCTCTAATCCTCCAAGCATGCATGAATCCTGTGTCGTAGCCTAGCAGGTGAAGAGCTACGCCTAGCCATAGGAGATGACTATGTAGTCTCTCGACTTCAAGAACTATGGATCTTATGAAGTGTGCTCTTTCAGGCACGTCTATCTCTAGCGCATCCTCTACTGCCTGGACATAGCTGGTTGAGTGAACAAAGCCGCAGATACCGCAAATACGTTCAGCCAAGAAAGGAACTTGGTCGTATTTCATGCTTTCTGCTAGTTTCTCTATACCTCTGTGAACCATGAAGCCAACATATCTTGCGTCAACTACTTTCTCTCCTCTAACGTATAGCTCGAAATACTCTGGCTCGTGAAGTGCTGGGTGGTAGGGGCCGACAGGTATCCTCACAACCTCTTCCACACCTAACTCAGAAACACGAGTTACTGTCTGAGGCTGATACATCTTTTTTATCTCATCTACACTAATATCTTTCCTCAGAGGGTAAAGACCTTCTGGCCAGTCGTCAGGCAAAACTAACCTCCTTAAGGGTCTGCCATTAAATTCTACTCCTACGAGGTCATGCGCTTCTAACTCGTACCAGTCGGAAGCTCTGAAGAGATCACTTATAGTGTCTACCTTAACCCCGTCTATTACGGGTACTTCGAAAACAATATTTGTTCCTTCACTATCAATCCCGAAAACGTAGTAAAGTTTAGTAAGACCTTCCTTAAGTCTCTCGTCTGAGGCGGCCATAGTTCTAAAATACAAGTCATGTTCTTTATAGATACTCTCAAGAGCCGTACGTAAGCAATCAGCTTTAATCACTACCTTGATGGTTACACCTCTCCTACTTAAGTCTAGTAATGAGTCTCCGCAAACACTAAGTACTCTAGATAATATTGCGTGACTTCTAGGACCTCTAGAGAGGTCTTCAATTAATTTACTGAAATCATGACTCATTATTCTATCATCCTCTTATTACTATGTTATTTACACTTAAATACCAATCCATGTAAAAATCACCAAAACAGTTAAAACAATCAAGTAGTATATGAATAGCGTCCTCACACCTATATCCACGCGCGTCCTCCCTAGAAGAGTAGCTACTACTCCGTAGGCTATGTAGAGAAGTGTCGAGAGTAACAGAGATATTAGAAAAGCTACTAAGAGTGAAGGGAAGAAAAGCGTGAGTGGAGATATCAAGGCCACAGCTACTAGAAGAGACAACACATACCTTATCAATAGATGTGAGTATATGTAGAAGCCAAGTACCTTACCACTAAATTCGATGAGTATTCCTGAAGCTAGTTCAGGCTCTGCTTCGTGAATATCAAATGGTAAACGACCACTACTAACGTATGTGGCTACGAACAAGATTGCTAAGCTCAACAAGTATGTAGCTAGTGTTGAGACCGAGTAATGAGTTGCTAGCTTAAGACCTAAAAAAATAGATAAGAAACTGCCTACAATTAATCCAAGCTCGTTAAGTACTGCCAGAAGTATGCTTCTGTAGCCACCTATTAAAGCGAAAGGATTAGAAGTCGTGGCTGAAGCTACCAAACCTAAGCTATGCGAGGTAACCACAAGAACTAAGAACATGGCTAGAACTATAAGGTCTATGTTAGTTAGCGTCAGGACTACGTAAACTACGGCATAGAGAGACATTAAAGCTACTAACAGGGAGAGCATGACTAAGAATACTGCAGACTCTCCGCTGAGAGGTATCTTAAGCTCTTTAACACCCAACTTAAACAGGTCGTACCAGGTCTGGAGGAAAGTTGGTGGTCCAAACCTACTCTGTATTTTAGCGCGGACTTTCCTCTCGATACCGTCTAGTAGCGGGGGTAGGAGAGAAAGTACGAACGTAAATAAAAGAGAAAATGAGATTGTTAGGGCTTCCATGCTAGGAACACCATAAGTAGCATTGCGAAAACTACTAATAAGTTCATGTATAGTGAAGTGAAGGATAGGGCGTCTTCAATCGCTGAAGTTAAGTCTATCAGATCCTTAGCGAACATCTTATAATGTTTGTAAAGCAAGCCTTCACTAACGCTGAATACCTTGTATACGTAGCTAGCAGAATCGAGTAAAAGATGTGTGAATGATTTTTCCCCTCTTTCGAAATTCTGACCTACGTCGTAATAGAAACTCATCTTAACTGCTGAAGGGACTAGTCTCCTCAGGTATTTACGTAGTATATCGCTGAATCTACCTATGACTGACGCAGACTCAGAACTCAAGGCAGTGCACCCCCTAACCAAGATTCCTCTCTAGCACCCCTTCTTACGTAGAAGTAGGTGTAATACACAAGTACTGACATCATCGCCGTAGCTAAACCCAACGGGACTACGTAGAGTAAGTCTAGTGAAGCTAAGCCAGCGACTACTACAACAAAGTAAACAGGCAGTGTTAGTGCGATGTTAAGTATTGAGAGCCCTAATTCTGAAGATTCAGTACCGGTATTCAGTTTAAGTTCTTTAGGTTTACTGAAAGAGGTCGCTCCCCAGTAGACAGTTACGTATCTCAAGCCGTAAGCAACTGCTAGTGCAGCACCTAAAGCCGCTACTACTAAGAGTAGTACAGCCATAGTTACTGATACCTGATATATTGATACTAGCCCTGCGAGGAGTAGTATCTTACCTAAAAATCCTAGTGTTGGGGGCGTACCTATTAAAGAAAGAACAGAAAGAAGAGCTGTTATAGTAGGCTTAATAACTATCTTGGCTAAATATCCTAGTTTGTTTATGTCTCTAGTGTGTGTTAATATCTCGACAGTGCCTGAATTCATGAACAACGTAGCTTTGAAAATTCCGTGAGCTACTGAGTAAATTAGTGCTGCGATTAGGAGTAGTTCTATCTTGAAAGCTCCGTAGGAAGCTAGCGCTATCGTTATTAAGCTAGTATTCTCGATTGTGCTGTAAGCCAAGATTCTCTTTATATCTGCTTGTATGAGAGCTTGCAGACCACCGTAGATGACAGTCAGTGACGCAAAAACCAGTAGCGCGTAGTACACGTACATAGACTCAATAGCGGGCACTATTAAGTAGAATCCGTAAATACCCATCTTAACCATCACCCCAGACAAAATTGCTGAGGCCGGAGCCGGCGCTAGTGAGTGCGCGTCAGGCAACCAGAAGTGGAATGGCGCTACAGCAGCTTTTGCGAGCAGTCCTACCGCTATTATTAAGTGTAGTAGTGGGTTAACGCCTAATAGATGCGTGCTTAGCTCGCTGATAGGTAGCTGAAAAGCTCCTGCGAATCCTAGCTTCAAAGCCGTAAGCCCGAGTATAGTGAGGAGAGCTACGTCTGCTGGAACCATAGAAATGAGCAAATACCTAAGCCCGGCTACTAAAGTCCTCCTCTCCACCTCAAAAACTATCGTGAAGAAACCAACTATCTCAGCGAAAAGCCAGAACATCACGAAGCTCGTTAAATTCTCTGATATGAATACTAGGTAAACACTTAAAACGAATAAGTCTATCAGTAGCGTCAAGTTTCTTCCAGGATACTTGTGGTTTTCATAGTGTATCGTGTACGGGGTGATGAATAAAGCTACTATCGAAGCTAATAAAGCAAACAAGCCTTTAACTAGACCGAACGGCTGACTAATGACTACTATAGAGTAAAGCAACATTACTATGGGAGAGCTATACCTTATGATTAGTGATGTTCGCGAGTACTTAGCCTTAACCGCGTTACCTACGACGTAGAGTAAGAATGAGATAGAAGCGATGATGTAAGGATACATCCACTTATCTATCATTTTTACTACCTCACTAATGTTTTTGTTTCACTATTTAAAAATGCATAAACATTTGCTCTCCTATATAAAGACTTACCCAAATTATTTAAACTCATTTAACCACCCCCAAGAGCTTTACTCAACTCACTTACTGAGTTAATATATTTACTTAAGCCATCAATACTTAATAGGCTTTCCGCGTGACTTATTAACTCGCTGATTATAGCTCCCTGCAAAATCATAACTCCTAAAATAACTAACGTAGCCGCTAAGACTAAGAGTATTAGGGTCGGGATAATTAAGCGGTCCCGCTGCACCCTCTCTTCAGAGCTCCTGCCCACGACTAACGTATAAATGACTTTAAAGTAACCGAGAGCTGAGATTCCAGAGATTAGTACTATGGATAGGGCATGTAAGGGTAAGCCAGAGTTCATTAATGCTGTGAAAATCATGAACTTACTGAAGAATCCTGCTAGCGGTATGACGCCTAGTAAGCTTAGAAAACCTAATATTATGGAGGCAGTGAGTAGCGGGTACCTACTACCTAAGCCCTGCATTTCAGCCAGGCTTGTGGAGCCTGCTACTATCGAAAGTGTTCCTAAGCCTATAAATAGCGCGAATTCGCCAATAGCGTGAGTTATCATGTGAAGTAAGATACCACCTAACGCTTCTGCTGAAGCGCTCAAGGGCATTCTAGAAACTAACGCGCCAAAAGAAGTAAATATTATCCCGATATGACTTATTGTTGAGTAAGCAAGCAATCTCTTCACGTTCTTCTGCGGAAACATAAGTAGAGCTCCTAAGTAGCCTGTAATTAAGCCGAGAAAACTCAGTATCATGAGGATGAAATCTCTGAAAGCAATACCCCATAGAGGGAATGCTAGTACTGCGCCGTAGGCCGTAAACAACGTTATGAAAAGCCTAATAACGCCGTAAGTACCGACTTTATCGACTATCCCAGCAAATAAGGCTGAGGCAGGAGTTGGTGACTCTGCGTAAGCGCTAGGCATCCAGTAGTTGTTGGGGAATAAGCCAGCCTCAAAATTCAGTGCCCACAACATCAGAGCTACTGCTAAAGCAGAACTTATGAATACGTTACCGTAACACCACTCACCAACACACTTACCAGACCATCTCTCTAAGTACTCAGAGAGTAACTGAGGTTCTTGGTGAGTCTTAACTACTAAGTCTGCAATATTTACTGTCCCGAAAGACGCGTAGATAAAAATAACACCGAAAAAGAATAACATAGTAGCTAAAGCTCCTATAAAGCTGTAGGCCATAGAAGCTTCAACAGCCCACTTCCTCCTCCTAAAGAATGCTACTAACGCGTAAGAAGAGATGCTGAGTACCTCAAGCATTACGAAGAAGTTGAAGAGGTCGCCTGTATAGAGACAGCCGAGAACGCCGGCTAGCAGTATGAGAATTAATGTTGAGAGCCACTCATACCCAGACTCAATCTTACTAAAATACCAATACATGTAGAGTGACGAGAAGAAAAATAAAGTAGCTGCTAGGAAGCCCAAGACGCCATTAAGAAAATCAACTACATAAACGATGCCTAGGGGTGGTGGCCACCCACCAAAAGAGTATGTCAAGACATTGCCTCTAACTACTTCTACTAAGTTAACCAAGGTTAGAACCGCTACAAAAAATGTAGTTGCAGTAGTTATGGTAGCGTAAAGAATACGAGACCTGAACTTAAGTGTCAGAACTGGCAACACGAAAGCAACTAAGACGGGCGCCACAGTGACTAAACCGACTGATGGTTCGTTCATTCAGCTCACCTAATCAAAAACTTTTAAAGCGTACGTATCAAAAACCTCACTTACTTCTTTATAAGACTCTTCAGGCTTCGTTGTCTTTGCGTATATCCAGTGAACATAGATATTCCCTTTCTCTTTATTAAGGTCAACAACTACAGTGCCTGGAGTGTTAGTTATAGATAGAGAAACTAGAGTTATTCCGTAGTCGTTTCTAGTCTTTATAGGCATCTTAACTATAGCAGGCCTTAAGTCTAGTTTAGGACTTAGGCTTAACTTAATCAAGAGTAAGTGAGCTTTGACCTCATCTATGAAGAAATATCTAAAAGCGAACCTGACTAAGTTAACAAACCTTCTTAAACTCAAACTCTTTCTCCAGTCTTCTATGAGTAAGTTTGAAGTAAGTACTCCTATAATGAGAGCTACTAAAAAACCTGTGAGGATGTCATAGAGTCTTAAAGTTCCTGTATATACTACGTAGATAATGAACGAAAGCAGTACTGGAACTATAGACTTATACAGCCTCCTCATGTATGTACACCCTCTTACTCCTGCCTATCTCGTCCACGTTCACAGTCTTGAAGTGGTAGCTTACATGAACTACTATAGTGGTTAAAAAAAGAGTCACTGCTAGACCTATGACTATCGCTGTTAGAACGAAGGCTTGTGGTAGTGGGTCAACAGATCTTTCTACGAATTCTCTGAGAGTTTCTGGAGTAGGGCTTAAGTCTGTTAAGACAGGTGGCTGCAGTAAGAGACCCGGCCTCCAAAGCTTATAACCAACTAAAATCGTAAACATGTTTACCGTGTCCTGAAATATTGTTAATGCTATAAGTTTCTTCACTAAGTTTGCTTTAGCTACTACGCCATAAAGTGATATAGCTACGTTGAAGTAAAGAGATATTACTGTAAGCATGAACATAAACTTAATCAACTCAATATCCAAGTTCTTCACCCTCAAGCTCTCTGCGCAGTGTTTCGTCTTTACTCAGTAATATCGTGAAGACTAGAGTAAACCCGCCAGCAACAGCTAAGAACTCAAAAAGATTGAAGAAGAAGAGTGAGCCTCCTAAAGGAACGTCTAGCAAGTGTGTCGGGTAGGAGAGAGTTGATATAGTCTTAGCTTGGTTTTGGAAGATGTAGCTTTCTACGCCAATTAAGAAACCCAAGACTAAGAGAGCTACAGAAGTAAAGCCCAGTAGAGCTAGGGAGATGTTCCGTATAGAGAGTAGCTTATTGTAAGTTATTTTCCTGTCAATGAAGAACTGCTTACCAAAAACTACTAGTAGGAGCAAGGGAGCTACTGAAGCTATCGCCCCACCTTGGAAACCCCCACCCGGTGTTAAGTGCCCGTGAAGAGCTGTTGAAGCGGCTACAGTCAGTATTGCTAAAGTAACTATAGCGGTAATTCTCTTGACAACTAGGCTTAACCCAGCACTACTAACAAGCTCAGGCACTTTAGAGATACTCCGGAATAGAGTTAGGGCTGCAAGTATCGCGCCGTAAAAGACCACGGTCTCAAATAGAGTGTCAAGACCTCTATAGTCCCAGACTATCGCCGTAACTGCCTCGGGTGACGCAGCCCACAACCAGGAAATTTCCTGGTTGTAGGTCAGATTCAAGTAATTCTTCGCTATAAATCTAATGTCTTGAGGCGGTAGGTCTCCTAACCCGCCAGAGTAAGTAAGGTATGTGAGAGCCAGTATGATCACGACGAGTAGAGACACGAAGATAAGATCTCTCAGCATCATGTCATCACCTCATACCTACCTACCTTCTTAACGAGAAGTATCACTACTAAGGGGTAGATACCTACAGCTACTGCCACATATACTAAGACTATGTCGGGAGCTAGTAACAAGAAGTAAATTAGTGCGTAAGCCACACTCTGAACAGATGAGAAAACCACGGCGTACATTAAGTCTTTAGTTCTAATAGTGAGGAAAGTAAACAAGACCGAAGAAAGAGCTGAGATACCCATAATCAGGAAGATTAAGTCGATGTAATCCATCACACCTCACCCTTACTCCTATCCTCCTCTAGTTGATCCACGATGACGGGTTTCACGGGTGCAGCTTTAGCCCTATGTGTAGCTCTAGCTAACGCGTGACTGCCTGCACCAGCAAGTAGCAACTCAATAAAAGCAACAACTAGTGAGGCACCGCACAAGAACCACCTATAAGGTCCTAAGAAATCAGCTCCTGCAGCCACTAAAGCAACGCCTATTATGGGTAGGAAGGCACCTCCTATACTACCTACAGTAGCTGCGTGTAATCTTGTGTAGAAGTTGGGGAATCTTATCATAGCTATTGAAGCAACTAAGTCGCAGAAGACTCCTACAGTTATCAAAGCCTGACCAGCTATGACTAAGAACCACTCAATTAGCGTAGTCATTGCTAATCACCTAACTCTCTAGCTTCAAGATACTTAGCTACGTAAATATCTAAAGAAAATATCCATAAAATCAAAACAACTCCGCAAACTATGAGTAAAGGAGATCTTAAAATGATCGTTAAGACAGTCATGAAAGCCGCTAAATCGTAGCCTAACGCGTCAACGGCTAAGACTCTATCAGGTAGTGTAGGCCCCTTAATTATTCTGACCATATATAGAAGAAACGCTGTGAAGTAAGGAATCATGAGAGCGGTGAGATAGGTAATCACCCACCATTCTAAATCAGGCATGAGGTCCAGCCCATATTTAAGAACTGGGATACCTTTTTAAGCATTGATTTAAAGAAATTAATAAGCTTCCAAAACTATGTTCCTTTTAATGATCTCATTCACTATAAAGTTAAATGTGTAGTCACTCATACCTAAATATTCAGGAGGATTCACTCCAGGTTCTACGTAATTCTTCAGTACTAGGCGCGTGATTAATGCCGTCATATAACCTGTCACGCGAGACATAGAACTAAAGCCTTCTCTATACTCATCATACATGAAAAACCTCATTTCTTTCTCACCGCTCTTGCCGTAAACATCCATAACTGAAAAGTCTGGTGAGTCGTAAGTCATAGCAGGTATTACTAGCTTCATTGTAGATTCTATGAACTCGCTTCTGAAGAACCCTAGCTCCTTCAGGAACTTCATTCTAGTTAAGTGGCCAGGCCACCTAAGCGTGTACTCAATCAAGTTCTTAGCTCTTATAGTACTCAATAAAGTTCTCAAACCGTCAGTAGGGAATCTCTCAAACGTGAAATTCTTTATACGTACTTCCTCAATAACCTCTAGAGGGTCTTTCAACGTAAGTTTACCGTCTATTATGCACCTGGCTGGACGCAAATACTCATCTATCAGGTCTTGAGGAGAGAAAAGTACTTGATGGTATAGGGGAGGTCTAGGCTCCTTAGGCAAACCACCCACGTTTATGACACCCAAATCTAACACGCCTAGCTTACTGTATATGTGTCCTAATAATACATTGCTAAGACCTGGTGCAAATCCGGCGTCTACAACAACTCTTACTTCTCGTTGCCTAGCTTCGTTATTCAGGGGTAGGGGGTCTTCAGGCATAAAAGACACGTCAACGAGGTCACGCCCTACGACTAAAGCCTTCTTAAGTATTTTAAAGCCGAGAAAACCAGGCAACGCGTTTACTACGACGTCAAAACCCCTGAATATGTCGTCGAGAACCTCAGTTCTTGAGAGGTCTAGCTTAAGCACACTAGCAAATTCCTCAACTCTCTTTAATTTTGACTCATCCCTATCTACAACCAAAACCTCAAAATCCTTGCTTAAGTCATGTGCTACTAAAGTTCCGACACTACCAGAACCCAGTACTAGAACCCTCATAATGAGACCTCCATAATTTTTAGTCAATGAAAATAAAAATTGAGCACTTTACTATCTTTAAGCTGATCAGAGACATATTCCCAAACTTTTAGTTTTCTTCTAGCTCTGTAGTGAGTATTGTTTTAAAACGTTATTAGCGTACTCTACGGCTCGCTTAATCAGCTCTTTATGCATTCCGAGATATCTCTTATGATCTAGTACTTCTTTAATCTCTTCTTTGCTGAGATACTTAAGCACCCTTGAGTCTTCTGACGCTATGATTGGGAAGTCTTTATTCTCGCTAACTGCTTTACCCACTAACTCTCTAACAAGTTTATACGCTTCATGCCTTAGCATGCCCTTATCAGTTAATCTGAGTACTAAAGCTTCACTAACGTTCGTGCCACGACTCAACTCTAGATTCTTAATCATCTTCTCAGGATAGACCCTGAGATTCTCAACAACCTTGATTAAGGTGTTTAAGATTTCGTCTATTATTAAGAAAGAGTGAGGAATCAAGAATCTCTCAGCACTACTATTGCTTAAGTCTCTCTCATGCCAAAGAGGAATATCTTCTAACGCAGTTATGGTTAAAGCCCTCATCAACCTGGCAAGACCTGCTAACTTCTCGCTGAGAACAGGGTTTTCCTTATGAGGCATCGTACTACTGCCTACCCTGCCCTCAACACCCTCTGCTAATTCCATGATCTCGGGTCTCATAAGCTCTCTCACTTCTATGCCTAACCTTTCAGCTTGTGAGGCTAGGATTGCTAAGGCACTAATTAACTCAGCAACACCGTCTCTGGGGGAAACCTGCGTGGTTATGATGTGTGGCTGGAGGTTGAGTTCTCTCATAGATGTAGACTCTACACAAAGTCCCTTACTCCCCCAACCCGCCATAGTGCCTACAGCGCCTGCCATCTTCCCACGAACGACTTGAGGTTCGGCCTTTATTAACCGCTCAAGACTTCGCGTAAACTCGTATAAGTAGTTAGCAAATTTAAATCCTAGAGTTATCGGTAGGGCGTGCTGGGCGTGAGTCCTGCCAACCATTAAGGTATCACTATATCTCTCTGAAAGCTTTATGAGCAACTCAATCAACTTAACTAGCTTAGATTTGATTAGCCGCAACGCGTCTCTAATTAAGAGAGCCCACACAGTGTCTATCAAGTCATTACTCGTAGCCCCATAGTGGACAAACCTAGCGCTCTCCCCGCACGCGTCAGCAATGGCTGCAACCAGAGCCATGACCTCGTGACCTAACGACTTCTCATAAGAGTCTACCTCATCAAGCTTGATTGAATGAGCACAAGACTCTAGATTCACAGAATATCCTTTCGGGATAAGACCACATTCTTCTAAACTCTTAACCAAAATTATCTCAACATCAATCATTCTCATCAGAATATTTTCTTTCCTGAAGATCTTCCTCATTTCTTCAGAACCATACCTGAACTCGAGAGGACACAAACTCAAATTATTCACCAACAATAATAGTATACCTAAGTAAAGTATTAGTAAGTTAGTAGTCACTCATATTCACTTCAAGTGCCACAGTTGTTTGGTTTACGTGTGTAAGTTCGCTCCAACTACAACTGAAAGCTTCGCCTCTATAGAGCTGGAAGGAGGTTAGGTTTTCTCCGTCTTCTGTCTACGAAGCCCAGCTCCTGTGTTAACTCCATCGTCTTATTTCTTTCTCCCTTCATCCTGTTTGGGCTTTTATCGAGCTCGGGAGGATTCAGGGCGACCTCAGACACCCCCGCATCTTGAGTAGCTTGGGAAGAGCTCGCTTTACAGGGCTCTCAAACCCTCATCAAATTACTCCCACGCATGAAGCACTAGAAACACTTACAAGCGTCCCCACCTACATCAACCAACATGAACAGATACGAAACCCGAAACAACTACAAGAGGTCCTAGAAGGTTGCTGTGTTTTCAGACTTCGGCGAAGAGCGGCTCACGTGTCTTGCACCTCACCAAAGACTCACGCGCTATGCATTAAGTCCTAAATTTATAGGATTTTAAAGATAGTTTAGAAGTAATACTTAGGTGTGGTGGCAAAATGTTTAGAGTTACGATAGAAGTATTTACTACTCTTAAAGAGAAGCTTGGCTGGTCTAGAAAAGAATTAATTATTAGCTCTCCAGAGACGACCTTAAAAGATGCTCTGGAAGCTGTTCCAGACTTAAAGTCTCTGATAGTAGAGCGAGATAGTCTCAAAAGAGGTTTTATAGTTCTAGTTAATGGAAGACATGTTGAGTTCCTAGGAGGTCTTCAAGCAGTAGTTAGAGACGGCGATACTATAGCAGTATTTCCTCAAAGTGGTGGAGGTTGATTTAAGCAGGTCTGAGTAAGTAACAAGTGTTGAAATACTTTATTGACACACCACTCAGTATAAAGTTTCTTAAAACCTAGGAAGTACATAACTCTTCTTATTAGGTCTGGCTTAAGACCAGCTCCAGCAGCTCTTGGATGACCTCCCCCGCCCATCGAGAGAGCCACTTTCCTCACATCAATAGATTTAGACCTTAAACTAACAGAGCCTCTGCGACATATTACTGCTACGTCAGCTCCATACCTAGACATTAGTATGTTCGCAATATACGAGGTTAAGTGTTCTTCTTGATCTTTAAAATAGTAGACTATCTTAAGATCACCGCACTCTCTTATCTTAGCTTTCTTTAAGGCTTTGTCATAAATCTTTAACTCTTCAGTAACAGCTCTTTCAACTACTTCACTCACTTCTGAGTCTATAGAGCCGTCGAAACTAACTAGCTTCTTAAGAGCTTTTTCTTTCCAGGAAGCCCCTCCGGCATAGCCTACATACCTCGAGAGAAAGTTTCCTCTCCAGTCGTTCATTAACCACAAATCAACAGAGCAGGTCGCTTTAACTAATTCTTCAGAGTTCTCGACTTCAAGATACTTACTAACTACTCCGGCACTGCAGGTTGTTCTATCCACGTAGAGAGTTACTCCTAACTCAGTAAGTTCCTTGATCCACGATTCTTCCCAAACATGATGATCAAACCAGTATATCTCGCCACCTGAGTTCAGGATCCTCTTGATGTTTTCCTTAATTCTATCTAGAGAAGTTTTGTTAACGCCTATGTCCGTTATATGAACTATGCTACCGTTTGGTATCCCAGCTAGTCTCGCGTGAAGGTTGTGTGGCTGAGTAAAGTATATCTTATCTAAGTGACCGTACTTCTTCATAATTAAGGCTCCTGAAGCTACCCCATCTAGGTCCGTGTGTGTTATGAGTACTCTCCGCACTTTACGATACCTCAAAATATGTTTTTGTAGGTTATAAGTTCGCTCTCGCTAGCCGCTATTAACCAGTAGCTTTAGAGGCTATATATTCGATAGTTCTCTTAATCACCTCTCTTACTTGTTGAGGTAATTTAGGCTCCTCGATATTGAGGAAGCCTTTTATTATTGCTGTGCGAGCCTCTTCTTCAGAGAAGCCCTTACTTAAAAGATAATTAATTAAGTCTTCACTTATCTTACCTATGGCTGCTTCATGAGTTAAGATAGCTTCAGGGTTTGAAGAACTTATTTCAGGTAGTGATTCTATAGTAGCACTGCTGTTCTCTATTAGCCCTAAACACTCTATGTGACCTCTAGAGGGGCCGGCACGACCCTCTATCCTCGACCTAGCGTAAATGAATGAGGATCCCCTACCTAAATTCCTTGAGAGGATCTCACCAGCCGAGTCTCTACCCTCTAGCACTATAGCTGAGCCCACGTCGTAAACTCCACTACCTTCACTAACAACTATAGAATTTAGCGTAGCTCTACCACCCTCACTCAAATAAACCTTCGGGTAGGTCTGTAAAGACTCCACAGGCGAGTAAATGACGTAATAACTTACGTACTCTCCACCCTCCCCCACCCTAACAGCAGTTCGAGGCCTTACAACCATGTCTGGGGCCCAAGCGTGTATCATAGTATAGGTTAGTTTACCTCTCTTACCAACGTAGTACTCTGAAATACCAACATGTAAGGAGCCCACGGGTTGGTCAGGAACTCCACAACCAGTAATTAAGTTTAGTTCAGCCCCATCATCGACTATCACTATATTATGGAGTAACTGAGCAAATCCTTTCTTCGTTATGAATAAGCACGTATAAATAGGGTCTTTAATTTTTGTGTTTGGCGGCACGTAGATGAAAAACCCTAGCTCATTGCCGTAAAGACTTGTAGCCGCGGTATACTTGTCTGTGTCAGGACTCACTAGCTTCCACGAGTACTCTCTGGCCCAGTTAAGCTTCTTCAAAGCTTCACTAGTTGGTAAGACTACCGCACCACGTTCAGCTAGCTTCTCACGCATAGACCTCGAAAGTACGGACTCATTAACTTGGAGGTAGTCGGCTTTTCTTAAGAGACCACCGCCAAAACCTAACCTGCTCGAAATCTTATCAATCTCTTCTTCTCCAAGGTGTTCTCTTCCTGTCGGTCCTACGTTAAACCTGTCTAAATCGACGTCGGGACCGTAAGGTGAGGGCTTGTTAAGAGCTTTTAAAAGTGTCTCACGATCCATTTAACCACCTCACATCCTAGCAAACTGGGTTAGAGCTCCTGAGAAACCATATTTCTCTATGTAGGGTATTATCTCGTCATAAAGTCCAGAATACATGACTGTCCCTCCATAAAGTACGTGAACAGCAGTAATATGTTCTTGTAAAAGCTTAAGCATGTGTAGGGAGTGAGTAACTAACACTATTGAGATACCCCTACTCAGAGACACCTTCAGCGCTTCAGACATCCTGTTGAGAGACTCTATGTCTACACCGCTATCAGGCTCGTCAAGTAAAGCTACCCTGGGTTTAGTAAGTAATGTCAGGAAAGTCTCAAGCCTCTTCTTCTCCCCACCACTCATCTTGTCAAATAAGTATCTGTTAAAAAGGTCCTTGACTTCTAAAACCTCGGAAAGAACCTCCGCATAACTGCTTTCCACATTAAATCTCTTCATAAGTTCCTCTACGAACCTCCCAGTCATCAAACCCTTAATTACTGGAGGTAGCTGATAAGCTACCATTATCCCCCTCCTAGCCTTAACGTGAGGGGGCTCCAGAGTGATATCAGAGCCTTCAAAAACGATGCTACCTCTGGTCACCTCATAGGGCTTAAGACCCATTATCGCGTTGAGAAGAGACGTCTTACCAGAGCCATTAGGTCCTACCACTGCGTGTAGTTCTTTAAACTTAATATTCATGTTTATATTTGAGAGTATTCTTTTCCCGCTAACTGCTACATCGACTCCCCTAATCTCAAGCATCTTCATCACCTAATAGAGTAATATTATGAGCAGTAATTAGTTTTAATTTTCCGTAAGAAATGCTTCCATGGTGTGACAGGTGTTAGTAGTTTATGACTTAAGACATAGACTACATACAGATCCTCAATCTAGACATCCTGAAAACCCTTCTAGAGCTCTCAAGATTATTGAGGCATTAATTAAGTCTGAATTCTCTACTCAATTAAGTTTTGTAGGTGTTCGAGAGCCTGAGGACGAGATTTTACTCTTAATCCACGACGCCGAGTATGTAGAATACATTAAAAGAGAATCGTCTAAGGGCTTTCACTACATAGACCCGGACACTTACGTGAACGAACACACATACACGATATCAGCATCATACATTACTACTACCTATTATGCAACACTCGAATCTCTAGAGAAGAGAGAGCCTGTATTAGTTGTTCCCAGACCTGGGGGACATCATGCAGGCAGGACTGGCAAGGCTTTAGGAGCCCCAACACTTGGTTTCTGCATCTTTAATTACGCAGCCATAGCTTCAGTAGCTTTCCTGAAAGAAGTAAAGAAAGTGTTGATAATTGATTTCGACGCACACCACGGCAACGGCACTCAAGATATCTTCTGGGAAGACGGACGTGTAGTTCACGTAGACATACATCAAGAAGGCATTTATCCGGGAACAGGAGACGTATCAGAAGTTGGGAGTGGTGCTGGAGAAGGCAAAATGATTAACATACCCGTGTCTTCAGGAGCAGGGGACGAGACCTACATGTGGATTCTTGAGGAAGTTGTGAGGAAAGTGGTAAGTGCTTTCAAGCCAGACGCTATAGTCGTTTCAGCAGGTTTTGACGCACACATAAACGATCCCCTAACCTCGCTGGCGGCAACTAAGATTACTTATAGAAACTTAGGCGCGTATCTTGGTGAGTTATTAGCTAGAAATGAAGTAGTGGGTTTGACGTCAGTAGTCGAAGGAGGATATGGAGAAGGGCTAGTGTCTGGGCTACTTAATTACGTGAACGGTGTCTTGACATGTAGTAAGCACCCTAACGACGTTAAAGTAAGTCCTGCAGGCATTAAGAAAAGAGTTAAAGAGACTCTAAAGAAAAACTTGAGCAAATATTGGGGAATAGAAATCCTAGTTTAGCACTAGTTAAGACTTATTTTTAGCTGTTCTTATAAGTTTAGGTAACTAATAATGCTGAGGTGTTTAAAGAGTTGTCAAAGCCTTTAATCAGACTTAAAAGAAAGCTAACTATAGAGAACTTATGGATTTACGTAATCGCGTCCTTAATGATTAAGCCTACTTACGCGTATCACGTGCGGAAACTCATTAAAGAGTTCTTCGGTTTTAGTCCTACGACTATAACCCTCTACTCAGTAATATACAGGCTCAAAAAGAGTGGCTTAATTAAAGAAGAGCTAGTGTCTGGTGAGAGAATTTATAAGCCTACTGAAGAAGGCATTAAAGAACTGGAAGAAGCTCTATCTTTCATGGAGCAGACAATTAAGCGTCTTAAAGAAATTACGCATCATGCTCGGAAACAATGAGAACAGGATTAATTTTGGTTAAGGTATGATCTTGGGTTGATAAAGTGCGTTATGGCGTGGGTCTCGACTTAGCGGCTAAGCAAGATAGGTGTTCAGGCGTTGCGGCGATTGACTCACGTAGTAGGGAGGTCGTAGAAGTGAAGTGCTTAAACACAAACAACGAAATAATTGGTTTCGTCTCTAGTTTGAGACCCTCAGTTGTAGCTATTGACGCGCCACTGGCTAGCGAGCCTATAATGAGAGAAGTAGATAGGTTGATGATAAAGCTTGGTTTAAGGGTCTTCCCACCTAACTTTAAATGGATGAAGCAACTTACTCTGAGAGGTTATGAGTTAATGAATAAGCTTAATAACTTAGGTTTCACAGTGATTGAGACACATCCCAGGAGTGTTTTAAAGTATGCTGGCGTAGAAGACTTTAAAGAACTTTTCGACGTTATAGGTGTGAAATTAGTCAATCTGCAGGTGTTCAACAAACATATTGTGGACGCTCTAATAGCTTCTGCAGTCGCTTACTGCTACGTGGCTGGCTGTACAAGCAAGGTGAGCTCTCATGACGGAGTTATCTACTTGTTAGAGAAGAGGAAGATGGGGAGAGAATCAGTCTCAAGGACCTAAATCTCTGTTTCTGATGGCAAGTAAGTTATTAGGATTCCCTGGAATCTCCTAGCCCACCACCTTAAGTATTCTTGAATAGACCTCCTCTCTTCAGTGCTAATCATAAATTTCTTTTTAGCCCATTCAACCTCATCATTTCTCACTATCCCATCGCCTTTGCTAGCAGCGAGTCTTAAAAACGCGTCTAGCTCAGCAAGAGAAAACCACTTACTTAGTTCTACAATCCTGTCTATCACAGACTCTTCAGCAAACCTTATTAAGTATCTCCTAGCGTTGTTAAGAATAGCTTTCCTCCTCATTTCCCGGTCGGGATATCCTAAAACTACGGTAGTGTCTATCCTGCCAGGCCTCAAGAGTGCTGGGTCTATCAAGTCTGGATTGTTGGCAGTAAGTATAGTGAATGGTCTGTCAGGTTTTTGCAGGTGGTAGAGGATAGTTGATATCTCGCTCACATGCGCCTCATGTATCGTGTACTTCCTGGAAGATATGAACTCTGCATCATCTATCACTAGAGCAACTTTATTCTTTTGCTTGAATATTTGCTGAAATATCGCGTTAAGAGCCTTCTCAGTAGCTCCGTACCACATAGACCTGTAGTTTTGGGGCCTTAACTCTATTATGTTGAGGTTGAGTGCCGAAGCCAGAGCTTCAGCTAACACAGTCTTGCCAACACCTGGAGGTCCAGTAACGAAGGCCCCCTTAGCTGAGAAAGTAAGACCCTTGAATATAGGGTTAATTAAAATAATCCTGATTTCCTCTATTAACTTGTGAGGCAAGTCACTTAAACTCCATGAGGGCTTCCTTATAGGTATTCTTATGTCTCTATATTCGTTTCCGTCACTCACGATCACTCGAAGCTCGTTGTGCTCAACAGGTCTCAAGCTGATCACTGAGATTGGCTGGAGTAGTTCGTAAGGAGCTACATCTATTCTTTGCTTTCTCAAATCTTCTACGAGCCTTACCCAACAACTATTCACTATCTCCATGATTCTGTTCCTGATCTTATCATCCTCCTCGTCAGGAGACACCAAGATTACAACAGGTCTCAACCCCTCTATTTCTTTACCCTCTGTGAAAGTAACTGAAGCTGCGAGTAACTCAGCCTTCTTAAATCCGCTTAATACTAACCCTAATATCCCGTAATACTTCTTCTTAGAAACTATCTTAGAGAATATGTTGAGTGAGAGCGGCACTAACGCGGAGGAAATGTCACTCTCTCTAACTAAGAACCTAGACCTAATCTTCAGGTAGTAAGCAAAATCTAGGTTGTCAAGGTTTTCTAGGTAGTTATAGTGCTTACTAAGAGTTGCTAGGAGTCTGTAAGATATGTATGAGTCTTTGTAGGGAACGTAAGATACGAAGAGATTCTTAACGTCCCTGTAAAGATTACTCCAAAGCATCTTAGCGTCTCTAAGCTTCCTCGTCATCTCTAACCCAATGTAGGATACTTAATCAACACATATAAACATATCTGACTTTCTGCCTCTAGGGGGTTGAGGCTCTCTCCAGAACTGCCCGCGAGTTCAGTTTTGTTGTTCTGTCTCTCGTTGTTAATATGTATTATTACTTAAAGTCTACTTATTTACGTGGGTTTTCGTCATCTCGAGGAGCAGAGCTTATTCGGTTGTCGGGACTCTTAACGCAAGAGCTTTAAGAGTTGCTTCATTTAATTAGTGCGTCATAGAATGATTCTTGGGGTTATGAGAAGTGTTGAAGATAGCTGTAGTACCTGTTGGCGGCGAGGCTGTTAGGCTGAGACCACTCACTATAGAGACTTCAAAAAGTATGGTGAGATTTCTTAACAAGCCTCTCTTAGAGCTAGCTTTGCTTCGATTAGCTAGGTCAGGTATTAAGGAGGTCTACCTAGGTGTTAGAGGATACTATAATTATAGAGACTTATTCGATTATTTCAGGGAAGGATACTGGTTTAGAGAAAGATACGGTCTCAAAGAAGATTTGAGAATTCGTTATATGCCGAGGTATGACACTTTAGGCAATGCTGACGCTGTGAGGATAATTATGGAGTATTACGAGATAAAAGAACCTGTCGTTGTGATTCAGGGCGACAACATATTTGATTTAGATGTTCAGGAAGTTTTTAGAGAGCATTTGAGGAAGAAAGCATTCATGACTATCGTGCTTAAGGAAGTCGAGGACGTCAGGGAGTTCGGGGTTGCTGAGTTAGGTGATGACTTAAGAATAAAGAGATTTGTTGAGAAGCCGAAGCCGGAAGAGGCTCCCAGCAAGTTGGCTAATACAGGAATTTACGTGATTGACGCAGAAATAGTTGAGTTTTTTAAGGAGGGGGAAGGCAAGAGACTGCTTGAAGAAGGCAAGATGGATTTTGGGAATGACGTGATACCTAAGCTAATAGAGTTAGGCTTTCCTGTCTACGGGTACTTAACGACTAGTTACTGGTTTGATGTGGGGACCCCCGAAAGATACCTAAAAGCCATGATCTACCTACTCCATAGTATGAAGGCCGAAGACCTTGAAGCTAAAGAAATCCACGGTGGTGTCTTAGGTATGGGCAAGTCTAAGATGTCTATGAACCTGCATGAAACTATACGTAGGAGAATACTTGAGAACGACCTCATCTTTATAGGCAAGGCGTTGATAGGGAGACACGTATCTATAGGTAGTAGGTGCTTGATAGAAGACTCAACGATAGATAATTATGTGGTCGTAGGGAATAGGTGCGAGATAGTTAGGTCGGCAGTCATGGACAGAGTCAGGACAGGAGATAGAGTCAGAATAGTTGACTCAATTATTGGTAGGCACGCACTTATAGGCAATAACACCATCATAATAAATAGTGTCGTAGGAGACAATTCTGTCGTAGGAGATAACGTTAGGTTAGTTAATGTGAAGGTGTGGCCGCACGAGCAAGTATCAAGTAACGCATCAATAGAAAACTACGTCGTTAAGCCACATTACGTACAGCAGTATTGAGGAGGGGTCTACTCTGATAATCGCGCCCTCTCAGATAAGGAGGATATGGATAGTTACGTTCGAGTATGCAGGCATTAAAAAAGTCGGCGGTTTGGGTGAGGCAGTCAAAAACATTTCAGTAGCTTTAGGCAACCTAGGCTACGAAGTAACTGTGGTTATGCCTTCACACGGAGTTGATTTGGGTCAGCCGCTAGAAGGTGTTGTCTGTAGCGGGACACGTGTTGGGGAAGACCGCTGGCACTACCCCTACAAAATAGGGTTTAGTTCTTTAAACATCAGCGATAGAGTCAAGCTAATATTAGTTAGGGGAGTTGACTCTAGAACTTCTACGATCCTAGAAGATCCTTACGTGTATGGTAGGGTTGAAGAAAAAGCTTGTCTACTGTGTAGAGCTCTAATGTGTTTAGCTGAGTACCTAGGCTTTCCAGACATTATTCACAGCAATGACTGGCATTCTGCGTTAGCAGCCGTCGCACTCAAAATATATGCTGAGCAAAAAGGTATAGCACTTCCCCACTTACATCAGATACACTTGCCAGGCTCTCCCAGGTTTTCATGGCATTATATATCGTCTGAGTGGTGCGGTGTTCCGGCAGATGCGCACCGTATCTGGAGAGTCTGCTGTCACCGTCTCGAAAACACATACGATTTGTGGAAGTCCGTCGACGGCGACCTCGAAGCGTTCGCCGTTGTAGAAGCTGATGCGGTCGCTACAGTCAGTCGTAGCATGATCAACGAATTACTTAGTAGGTACGGTGACTGGATTCGAGAAAAGACTTGTTTTATATATAACTCGACAGACTGGAGCTTAAAGGAAGTAACTGACTACGCCTTAAGTAGTTACGGGGAACTTGACAGGGCTAAGTTGAGGTGGGTTTTAATCAGAGACCTACTCAGTAGGTACAGCAGTACGGGTCGGTTAACTGAAGGTGACGCATTAGTACTTAGTACCGGACGCTTAACTCCACAGAAAGGCTTTGAGTATCTCCTCAGAAGTTTTAGGAAAGTGCCGGAAAGACTAAGACTAGTTATTCTCGGTATCTCAGTAGGGGATTTAGGGTACGAGGAATACATACGTCAGTTAGTGCGAGACTTAGATGGCAGGGCGGTCTTAATTACGGAGAGAGTAGATCCGCGCACATATAAGTTGCTGCATTACGTGGCAAACGCGTTTGTAGTTCCCTCGATCTACGAGCCTTTCGGGGTAGTAGCTATTGAGGCGATGGCTGTCGGCACCCCGGTAGTGGCGAGTAATGTAGGTGGATTAAGCGAGATAGTTGAAGACTTGAGGTCCCGGGAAGATGGTTGTGGGTTTAAGGTTCAGCCAGGAAATGAGTTAGAACTAAGTGAAGCTATACAGAACTTATCGTATTTAACGCTAGTTAGTGAGTTAGGCGAAGGCTTTGAGTACTTAACATACGATAATCTAAGAAAGCTAGCTAGCAAGAACTTGTCGTTAGGACATATAGTTAGAGAGAACTGTATTAAGCGCGTTGAGCAAAACTTCAGAATACACCACACTGCCGAGCAAGTGATTAGATGCTACGAGCTAAGTAGGAAGATGGCTTACTTCAGAGCAATAACTTAAAACACTTCTGTCATAATGTCAGAGAATCTAATGAACTAGTGTTCAAATAATGAATCAAACTTTATATAATCCCTTAACTCACATAATTTTATGTGATAGACATGGACGGTTTAAGTTCTTCTCTAATGATGTGTGAAGATTTTTGTAGCGAGTTCTGTGATCTGAAGGAGGAAGAAGAGCTTGAGTTATGTCTAGATTCATGCATGAAATACTGTACCGCATCTAGAGACTGAGTTAGGTACTGATTTTACGGAAAATTTAAAAACTTGCTTCATCAGTAATCATAGTGTCTGTAAGAATGATTAACACGAGCAATTTTGTGGACTCACGTAAGAGGGAGTATCTTGTTAGAGCTTCCTAGCCTTATTTTCATGCTTGTTTACTGGGCTTTAATAGACTCTGTAGATCCATGCATCTTTGCTTTATTCGTGTCCATATTGATCTCTGCTTCTTTAATGAATATTAGACACGTAGTTAAGATAGGGTCTACCTTCATAATATCGACGTTTCTCGGATACCTAGCTTTCGGCGCTTTGCTAAGGTTCCTAGCCGGGGGATTACCTAGATGGTTGTTAGGTCTTGCTACACTATCATACGGTCTAGTCATGCTAGTTAATACTCTCAAGAGTAAAGAAACTGACACTCAATTGTTCGTGTGCAGAGAAGATAATCTGCCGTGTAGAATAATCAACACTCTGAAACTCGATAAAGTCTCAAGAGATGAAGTACTGCCGACAGCGACGTTAGGTGTTATAGCGTCTTTTACGTTGCTTCCCTGTAGTGCAGGTCTCTATATATTGTTCAATATTGTAATGATTGAGTACGGCTTCTTAACTTGGTTATTGTTATCTTTGCTATACGTAGCCGTGTTTGAGACTCCTCTAATACTAATATTGCTGTTCTTCGTAGGCTTTTCCAGAACTAAGAGAGTCAACGAGGCATTAATGAGTAAGCAGAAAGCAATTAAAGTGATAGGCTCTCTCACTATGATTGCAGTATCGATCTACATACTAGCGACTAACATTTAAATCTCTGAAGCGTTATTTAGTTAGGTGATTTTAAATGACGGAAGCGGACATCGGGCAAGATGAGGTTACTTGGGGGATAATAGCCTGGATAATACCCTTAATAGGGGCTATATTAGCTCTAGTTTTGAGACCAGGATATAAATACGCTAAGTACTGGGCTTACCTAAACATATCCTTCTTCATAGTAATCGTCGTTAGCGGCATCGTAACAAGTATACTAGCTTTTATACCGTTCATCGGCTGGCTTATAGGCATCCTCATATGGGTTGCATTACTTATCTTGTGGGTTATAGGCATAGTAAAGTCAGCTAGCAGGACCTACTGGAAGCCACCAATCATCTACGACTTAGCTAGGGCTCTAGGTATTGAGAGGGTATGATAACTTCATAGCAGTTTGAGAGGATAACGCTCAAAAACTTTCATAAATTTTTGCATGTATTGTTTTTATAGTTTCGCAATACTAGAGTTTGGTGTCGGTATGAGTGAACCGGGGACTAAATGGAGGGAATTAGTGATTAGAGACATTGATCAAGTGTGGTTTGAGTATGATAGGCAGACAGACATTCTATACATAAACTTCGGTTACGATGTTGAGGAAGCTGATGAGGCTTTACTGACGGAAAACAACGTGGTTGTGAGGATTAAAGAGGGCAGAGTAGTTTCTCTGACTGTGTTTGATTTCATGAAGAGAATAGGTCTTGAGGTATGAGTGCTTCATCACTACTTAAGAATGTCGAGTCTGACGCAAGACCTTACGAGTTAGTAGAGTTAGTTACGAGATTATCTTCTTACCACAGGATACAGGGCTCGCGCGATTTGATAGAGGCGGGAGATTTCATAAGAGCTTCTTTGGAAGAACTGAGTAAGGACGTAAGCGTTAGAGTTTTTAATTACGCGAATCCGCCGAGATGGTTAAGCCCCATAATTGGTTGGGACTTGATCGACGGTGAAGTACGCGTAACACACCCAGAAAAAAAGATGCTTTCATCTGTTAAGAAAGCGTTCACGTCTGTCGCAGCTCACTCGCCGTCAGGCGAGTTCTATGGCCAAGTAAGTTATGCGGAAAGCGAGAATTTAATACCAGACGACGTTGAAGTGTTACTGACTAGTAACAGAAGCCTGGACATGTACTTCGAAGCTGTTAAGAGAGGAGCTAGCGCTGTCTTAATATATAGGAGAGACGCGCCATCAAGAGGCATACCATATGTAGGGCTTTTCCCAACACCTGATGAAGCCCACAAGATGAAAGCTCCAGTAGTCTGCATTCCTAGAAGGAGCGCGGAAAGGATAAAGACGCTACTCAACAGGGGCGAGAAAGTAGTTGTTGAAGGCTTTGTTAAGTCAATATATAGTGACCCGAGAGAATTGAAGGTCGTTACAGCTGAATTCGGTAATGGTGAAAAAGAAATACACATAACAGCACACTATTGCCACCCTAAAGGAACTGTTAACGATAATGTGAGTGGTGCGGCGACGTCATTATATGTAGCCAGGTTACTCAGTAAGCACTTTGAGAAAACACCACGCTATTCACGAGGTATTAAAGTCAGGTTTGTATGGGTACCTGAGCATTACGGGTCGCTAGCTTTAGTCAGTAGATTACTTGAAGAGAATGTTGAGATTTTAGGAACGCTTAATCTGGACATGATTGGCGAGAAACAAACTTTAACAAACTCTACACTAAATTTTATACGTTCGCCAGTACTGCTCTTAAGCGAGTTTGAGGCACACGCTTTCAAAATCTTCAAGAGGTTGAGTATCGGCTGGGGGCTAACTACCTCAAGTACTGGAAGACCTTTACTGAGGTTTGATTTGAAGCCTTATGAGGCTGGGAGCGACCACGATTCTTACGTAGTTTTCGGGATACCTGCAGTCTCATTAACTAACTGGCCTGACAAATTCTATCACACTAATTTAGACTCAATCGACAAGTTCAGCCCTGCTAACTCTTTAAGAATTGTGATTGCAGCACTCAGAGCAGCACTAACTTTTGAACCCAGTAATTCCGAAATGTATCACTACGTAAACTACGTGAAGGGCACAGAATACTTTAGTCTTCCAGCACCCTTATATAGAGTCCGTCAGAATCTTTATGAAGAAAGAAGAGCCTGCGAGATTGCGAGGGAATTGGCTGGCTATCCATCTCCTCAATATCTGCTTAGAAAGATTAGAGAGCCTGAGGTTCGTGAAGAAGTGAAGAAGTTTCTTAGTAAAGCGTCGTGGGCTACGACAGCCTACATTATAGCGAATCTCTACTCTTCTTGTGGGCTCGTCGCCAGCGACTTGAGAAAGTCTCTGGTTGCTGAGTTGGGAGTTAGAATTGATGAGAGAGACTTCAACACTATATTAAAGTCTATAGAATTACTGAGAAACACTTCTCTTTAGTGATTTTCATGTTGTTAGTTTATTACGGTAAGGGAAAAGGCAAGACTACCGCGGCGTTAGGTACGGCTTTGCGGGCTCTGGGGAGGGGTTGGAGAGTACTATTAATTCAGTTCATGAAAAGTGGTGCGAGCGGTGAAGTCTACTTCCTGAGAAGCTTGCCACACACCTGCAGGAAAAGGATTTACGTAGTTAACGTAGGTATAAAAGAATTTGTTAATCCAGAAGACTTAAGTGATTACAGAGCCTCAGTGACTATGGCTTTAATATACGGTTTCCTCAGGGAGGTTTACCCGTCTCTAATGCGCAGGTTGCGTCCTGAGCTAGTCATTTTTGATGAGCTAGGCATAGCGTCTCATATAGGGCTAGTTGATGAGGGACTGGTACTCAGTATTCTGAAGAAATTTGTGAGTAATCCTCAAAAACATGCCATAATCACGGGGCGCTACGTACCGAAGACTGTGAGAGATATTGCTGACTTAGTTACTGAGGTGAAGGAAGTCAAGCATTACTATAAAAAAGGCTTTGTCAACATCGAAGGCTTAGACATTTGATTGGTCGTATCTAGCTCAAGGTGGTATCAACATCTTATAGAGGTTGTAGCTTACCACGTAGTACGCGAAAACCAGCGACACTATACTCATCAATTTAATCAATATATTTATGGAGGGTCCTGCCGCATCCTTCATTGGGTCGCCAACAGTATCTCCTATTACGGCAGCTTTATGAGCCTCACTGCCCTTACCTCCATGATGTCCTGCCTCAATATACTTTTTCGCGTTGTCCCACGTATTCCCTACGTTGCCCTGGAAAAGCCCTAACAGCAATCCAGAGATAGTTGCTGCGAGTAGCATGCCTGCAAGACCGTGAGGTCCTAAAATGAAGCCTACGACAAGTGGAGTCGCTATAGCTATTACTCCAGGAAGTATTAGTCTCTTTATAGCGTAGGAAGTCACTATAGCTACTGCTTTCCCGTAGTCAGGTTTCTCCTTAAACTCTAGTATTCCGGGCTTTTCTTTGAATTGTCTCCTGATCTCTTCTATTAGGACAAAAGCTGAATCACTGACTGCGAGTATTACTATCGAAGTAAATAGAGCAGGCATCACTACCCCTATGAACATCCCTGAAATTAGTCTAGCGTCTAACACTGTTAGTGACTGGAATAAGCTACTTAAGTCTGCCCCGGTATAGTACTGAAGTATCGATGCGTAAGCGCCTATGAAGGCTAGAGCTGTGAGAGCCGCTGAACCTATTGCGAAACCCTTGCTAACAGACTTCATAGTGTTTCCTGCAGCGTCTAACTTATCAGTTATAGTTCTAACTTCCTCTCCTAGGCCTGCCTGCTCAGCTATTCCTGCAGCATTGTCAGTTATAGGTCCGTAGGCGTCAGCACTCACTACAACTCCTGTTAAAGACAGCATGCCCACTGCAGAGAGTGCTACACCGTATATGCCTAGCCAGAACTCTCGCGTGGGTAGCCACAAAACTAAGAAAGCTGTTAAGGAGGCAACAGATATCATTACTGCAGGTATGAAGGCGCTTAAGAAACCATACGAGAAACCTGTTAAAAGAGTGAGAGCAGGTCCTGCCTCAGACATCTTAGCAACTTTCTTTACTGGTGAGTACCTAGAGTTAGTGAAGTAGTCACTAGTTAGTCCTATTGCTACCCCAGCTATCAGACCAGCAACTATCACAATCCATACTCTAAAACCTAATTCACCACTGATTAGTGAGTTGATCCCGAAGAAAGACATGAGGGCTATAAGAACGGAGGCCGTCACGGTAGCTAGGGTTAGTGGTTTTGAAGGGTCTCCACCCTCTCTTGTACGCACGACAAACGAAGACAGTATTGAAGCGAGAATCCCTGTAGCAGCCACTAAGAGCGGGATTAAGGCAAAGCTACTCCAGGAATAGAGACTGAAACTCCTTAGTTGCGTAGACGCTATCACCATCGTAGAGATTATAGCACCGACGTAAGACTCAAAAAGATCAGCACCCATCCCAGCCACGTCACCCACGTTATCACCCACGTTATCTGCTATCACTCCAGGATTTCTAGGGTCGTCTTCAGGAATCCCTACCTCAACCTTACCTACTAAGTCAGAACCTATGTCGGCTGCCTTAGTGTATATTCCTCCCCCTACTCTAGCAAATAAAGCTACTGAGGAAGCCCCGAAACTATAACCGATTATGTCGTTTATAGCTTCAGGAGTCTCCCCGTAAATGATGTATTGAATAACAATTAATAATAACCCTATACCTACTGTCATTAAACCCATTACTAAACCGCCGTTAAAAGCTAGTCTAAGAGCTCTGTTTAGACCTTTCTCTTTAGCCACGTTAGTTGTTCGCACGTTAGCGTTCACAGCTATCTTCATACCAACAAAACCTGCAATTATTGAAGAGAGTGCTCCTAAAACGTAGCTAGCCGCCATTCTATACCATCCGAGGAGTAGCAGAAGAACAACTATTATGACCGCAATACCGAAGATAACTGTATACTGTTTCTTGAGATAAGCACTAGCTCCTTCTTTTATGTACTCGTGAATCTCTACCATCTTGCCGGACCCTGGAGACTCTTTAATGATTCTATAAGAAGTCAATAAAGCATAAACTATTGCTATCACTGAAATACCCAAGACCACGACTTCAGCATACATATCATACACCCGGAATACTACATATGAGGTAATGCTTAAAAAGCTTCATTTTGTTTTATAAATGAAGTCTGTAGACTTCAGATAACTAGTAATGGTTGCTGAGGTGATGAAGAGGGATTGAATACTCAGTATACGTCCATATACACCAAGATAGGGCTTGACGAAATCCTAGCGACCGCTGTGCTCTCAACGGCTCTGGTTAGTAAGGGAGTTAGAGCGTACGTGGAGTTCGTCCCCCCAACAATCAAGAGCCCAATCAAGATAATTAAGAGTTACGCCGTAGGAGTCGCTCCCTCTCAGAACGTAAGCATATATAGCTCGATAGGCTTCCTCCTAATTCCAGAGAAAAGATTGGGTGTTGTTACTAAATACGACGACACCGGAAAAAGCGAGATTTTAATGAGTCTCTCTGAAACACATACTCTAACTCAAGTAGCATTAGAGTACGTTCAGACACTAAATGCTTTGATAGACCCTCCAGAACAACTAATTAAAGACATCACATACATAGCTACTGGAAAGCCTGCTGAGGCTAGCAAGGTAGGCAAGGCTCTAGCTAAGGCTATCAGGATAGACTACAGCTCCTCAGAGTTTTTGAGTAGTCTCTACGCGTATTTCCTACAAGTATTACGAACTAAGTCATACAAGTTAAGTCCTGAGATAGAAGAGAGAGCCGCGAAATACGATGAGGCCTTAAGACTAGTAGATGAATTACTAAAAAGTGATAACCTCTTAAGTTATGGTCCTCTCAGAGTAGCCGTGATATCGCGTAGCTTTGAGAAACCGTTAATTCGAGATAATTATAAGTTATTGAAGCCTTTAGTCAATGACGTGCTAATTAAGCTCTGTAAAGAAGACGGAATTGGGATGGTGGTTCTTGAGACAGACTTAGGGCATACCTTGAAGATATGTCTTGGCTCAAGAAAAATTAGTTTCGTTAACATAATATCTTCTCTCCCCAAAGAACTCTCTAGCGAGCTTAACGTGACGCTGAAAGGTAATCACGTATTAATTAAGTTTAAAGACCCATCTAAAAGTTCCCTAGATGCTGTCTTAAGCATAGCTGAGTCCGTAGCTACGGGCTTAACCCCTCTATTAACCTCATCACTTAAGACTCAGTGATTATAAGATGAAGGCAGTAGTTACTGGCGGGGCAGGCTTCATAGGCTCGCACGTAACTGAATACCTAGTCATTAAAGGTTTTGAAGTAGTAGTCGTGGACAACTTGAGTTCAGGTAGCCTAGAAAACATTAACCATTTAATCAAGAACGGTAAAGTCAAGCTCTTAATTAAAGATTTAAAGATTTTCGATGACGAACTAAGGAACGCATTTAATGAAGCAGACACAGTATATCATTTCGCGGCCAACCCAGAAGTAAGAGTTTCGATGACAGAGCCGCGCACACACTTTGAGGAGAACGTGTTAGTAACTTTTAATGTTCTTGAGGGCTGCAGACTGAACGACGTTAAAGAAGTAGTCTTCGCAAGTTCCTCGACAGTATACGGTGACGCGCAAGTCTTTCCTACTCCAGAAGACCACCCGACTAAACCCATATCTGTTTATGGCGTCTCAAAACTAATGTCTGAGAACTTGCTTGCTGGCTACAGCGATATTTACGGCATAAGAGCGCTGAGTCTTAGGTTCGCTAATATAGTAGGTCCCAGACAAACGCATGGCGTCATAGTAGACTTTATTAGTAAGTTAAGAAGGAACCCTAAGAAGCTTGAGATCTTAGGTGACGGGACACAGAAAAAGTCATACCTTCATGTGATAGACTTAATAGAAGGCATGCATATAGCACTAGAACACTTGAGAAAATCAAGCGCTAGATACGAAGTATACAATATAGGCAACACTGACTGGATCTCAGTCAAGGAAATAGCTGATTTAGTTGTCGAGGAACTAGGACTTAACAATGTTGAGTACGTCTTCAAGCCAGCAACACAGGATGGTAGAGGGTGGTTGGGAGACGTCAAATTTATGCTGCTTGACGTCAGGAAACTGATGAGTTTAGGATGGCGGCCAAAGCTTTCTTCAAAAGAAGCTCTAAGAGAAGCTATTAAGTGGGTTAAGAGAAGATCTTAGAAAATTGCGTGTTCTAATTGCTTAGAAAGGAGATATGAAGTCATCAGGCCTCGGAGGTTCTGGCTTCAAACCTTTCCTTTGCCTTATCTTAGCAACGATATCCATTAACAGGGACTCCGGTACTGGTGCCCACCTACTGAACTCAGTACCCCAGAAGGCCCTGCCAGCAGTCGCTGATCTCAGTTCATTAGCTAGGTCTAGTGATTCGCTCACAGGTATCTCAGCTATTACTCTAGTAGCGTTACTACTTAGGGTAATTACGTCAAGAACTTTACCTCTCTTTCTAGTTATGACGGAAATAGCTGAGCTCATTAAGTCTACTGGCACTCTAATGTCTATCTTCTGTATTGGTTCTAAGAGTGTAGGTCTAGATAACAACATCCCAGCATATATTGGGTTCCTGACGGCCGGGAATATTTGTGCTGGACCTCTATGCGCCGGGTCTTCATGAACTACCGCATCGTGCAGAATAACTTTTACTCCTCTAACTCTCTCCATGCAGAGAGGACCCTCACTCATGGCTAGTCTAAAGCCCTGAATAATAGTATCTTTAATTTCTCTTAGGTATTGTACGCCAGTAGTTTTATCAACGAATACGTTTATGCCTTCGTCTATTGCCCAAATCCTCTTTGCTTCATCATAGTCCCAGCCAGCCTGGTCTCTTAATATTCTTGCTACTTCTCTAGGATCCATGTTTTCGGTTATAGCTCCTTGCTGAATGAGCGAGATTGTTTCATCGTTGAGTGGTTCAACACTTATGTAGAACTTGTTATGCTTGTTAGGAGACTTGCCTTCAAGAACTTGAGAAGAGCTCCTTATGGTTTCTCTATACACGATTATCGGGGGTGTTGTGTCTACTTCTATCCCATAATTTTCTTTAAGTAGTGTGAGAGTTATTTCTAGGTGTAAGGGTCCCATACCAGCTATCAAGTACTCTCCAGTCTCCTCATTTATTTTAACTATTAAGTTAGGGTCTTCTATAGCCATTTTTCTCAGAGAATCTATGAGTTTTGTTAGGTCTTGGGTTTTCTTAGGCTCTATTGCCATAGTAACGACTGGTTCTGTGACATACCTTAATCTCTCGAAGGGTGCGGCCATGTCCTTAAATGCTGTGCTAACTGCTGTCTCTCCCGCTCTAGCCCTCTCAAGACCTAAGACTGCACCAATATTACCTGCAACAACTTGATCTACTTGCTCTCTGAAAGGTCCCATATAGAGCGATACTTGAAGAATTTTCTGTGGCGTCCTCGAGTTAACTAGCCAGACCTCCTCACCAGCTCTGAGAGTACCTGACATTACCCTCCCAGTGGCTACGAACCCGGCATGAGGGTCTAACCTCATGTCGTTAATCATGTACACCAGGGGTCCGTTAGGGTCTGCTTCTAGCATAGCTCTCCCAAGTTCTGTGTTTATGTCTCCCTTCCATATCTTAGGTATTCTGTATTTTTGTGCTGTTCTTGGGTTAGGAACGTGAGTAATCACAGACTCTAACAAGGTTTCATGCAGTGGAGCTATTTTCTGGAACTCCTCGACAGCTTCTCTGCCTTTCTCATAAGCTTTAATTAACTCCATTATGTTGGTTCCCTTCTTCTGAGCGTGCGGGACCGTCAAGCCGATCTTATCTTTTGCTGAGCCAAATATTACCTGACCTTTCGCGGCATCTAAAACCCACTTATCCCTAAACTCTGGGTCAGCATTCTCTATTATTAACCTATTAACTTCTTTTATTATGTCTATAAACCGCTTCTGAATCTCTTGTGGTGATAGCTTCAGCTCCTTTATTAACCTGTCTATTTTGTTTATGAATAGGAGTGGTCTTACCCTCTCTTCTAAAGATTGCCTGAGTACTGTTTCAGTCTGGGTCATTACTCCCTCAACAGCGTCAACCACTACTATCGCGCCGTCGAGAACACGTAGAGACCTAGTGACCTTGCCTGAGAAGTCTACGTGTCCAGGAGTGTCAATCAAGTTTATGACGTAGCCTCTACCGCCTAACTCGTGATATAGACTTATGTTAGCAGCCTTTACTGTAACACCTCTCTTCTGTTCTACGTCAAGGTAGTCTAGAGCTAGAGCCTCACCAGCAACCTTAGCAGAAATTATGCCTGCAGCAGCTAACAAGACATCAGACGTGGTAGTCTTGCCATGATCTACGTGTGCAATTATGCCTATGTTTCTCACGTGTTCTAAATCACTCATTATCTTCTGGATTTGTTCTACTGTCTTGTATCTAGGCATACCTACTACCCACAAAAGTAATCTTAAGAGAGTTATAAGCTTATGCTATCCTCGATTTCGAGAGTGAGTACATAAGACACTAAGGGTCGCTACTTTCTATTAATAAACTTATCTAGTGAAGTTCCTGGAGTGCTCTGAGATCCTTCCTCAACTATTTTCTTAAACAATTTCACTTTATCTTCACTCATGCCCTCAACTCTCATAAGTTCTGCCGCCTGAGCGTTTATCACTGCTTTCAAGCTACCGAATTTGTTGAGTAGCCTCTCTGCTAATGTGGGTCCTATCTTAGGAAATGAAGAGAGCACGTAGATTTGCCAGGCTCTCAGGTCACTCGTTTTAGGCTTCCTTTCCTTCCTGTAAGTAGGTAAGGGAGCAGATGTCTTTCTACCGAATTTCTGCGTTTTCTCAGCAATATACTTTATGAGCTCGGCGGTGTGCCTAGAGTCCCTCGTGTAGAGTATGGGGATACTAAAAGATAACACGGCACTAACTAAAGCAGCCTCGATAGATCTAGGGTTTTCCGTGTATTTATCTATATCTAATAAGTTACCTTCCACTACTAAGATAGCTTTAAATTTTTCAAGACTCTTTAATCTCTTCAGCTGATCAAAAAATCTACCCTCATAAACAGATCTAATCAAGTCATCCAATCTCTTTCTCTCCAAGATAATCAAGTCGTTAATCACGTAATCGCCTACATCTAAAACCTTAAAAATAACTGAAAATCCCGCACTTAATAAGTAATAAGGAATCTCGGAAGATTTTTCTCGTTCATCAACGTAAACTCTCATATCGTGACCAACTCCAAATAGTATGCTATAATTATCACTTAAATTAGTATCTTTACACTTAAGATAATATTGTTGCTAAAGGTTAAAGGAAAGGATGAGGTTGCATGGATTGAGTCGAAATTTACAGGGAGATTGTTTTTGAGGTGATTGTATTTTCTCATTGATAAAAGTTAGAGCTTGTAAGGATATGAGTTCCCAACCTTCAGGAATTTGTGCTCTTCTTAACTCTAGCTAATATAGCGTTATCTTCCAACTCTTTGAGAACTTCTAATGTATACCCTTTCTTCTTTAAGATAACCCTAAGCACGTCGGGAGGTAGAACATCCCTATAAAATACTATCTCAAAATAGTCAAGCTTTTCACTGATTAACTTCATTAACTTAATGACGGGATCACTTGTACATCCACCGACCTTACCACTACGCAGATCAAAGATTCTATCCTCACTCATCCGCCTTACCTACTTGTTGGCTCCTTAGGCTGTCTTCCATACATTCTCTCAATGAGTTCTTCCTCTTCCATAGTCTGTTTCTCCTCAACGGTTAGGTCTGAAGGCAGCCACTCAGGTGTTTTGCCTATTATGCTGTAGTAGCTCCTAACAGCTCTTTTGAGAGCTCCTACAGCAAGTACGCTACAGTGGTATTTTATTGGTGGTAGACCGCCCAACTTATCGGAGAGGTCTTGCCACTTAATGCTCCAAGCTTCTCTAAGAGTCTTTCCAGTTATTAAGTCTGTAAGTATGCTTGCAGCTGCTATGTTAGCGGCACATCCGTAACTCTCAAAAGATGCCTTCTCTATGATTTCGTCATTGCTTATTTTAAGATAAAGTTTTATCATGTCGCCACACGCGGGACTGCCCGCTACTGACTGAACCGTCGGGTTTTCGATGGGTCCAGCGTTCTTTGGGTTCTTAAAGTACTTAAGCACTTCCGGCGAGTAGGGGAGTGGAATTCGTGAACTCATTGTTTTGCCTCCATATAACATTGTTATTTTAGAGTTATTAAGCTTTCTTAGGAGTCAGTGGACTGAGGCTCCTAAGCCTCTCAACAGACTTAGGTAGCACCTCAAGCACGTACGTTATGTCATCTGCTTTATGGTGCTTCGATACCTTAAATAATATACTCCCGTGAGCTAGCTCATACTCTCTCCCGATAGCTAAGAGTACGTGACTAGGCTCGAGAAACCTCGAACTACAAGCACTACCACTCGAGACGTAGACCCCGTGGCGGCTAAGCTCTACGGTCAGCGCCTCACCCTCTACATATCTGAATGATATGTTTACGTTATCTGGCGCTCTTCTGTCACCTAAAGGGCCGTTGACAACTACCTCATTAACAGAGTTTAAGATTCCTGTCAATAATTTATCTCTTAACTTAATCATGTGGCTTACATTTTCCTCGAATTTATTGAATGCCAGCTCTATTGCTTTCTTGAAACCGGCTATCAAGGGAATTAACTCAACGCCAGGCCATAACTTCTCGACACTTAGTTGTCCTCTTATTATGGGTTCGATCTTTACATTTTCCTTAATGTAAAGTAATCCGACTCCTCGAGGCCCCTGGATTTTATGACTACTTAAGGTCATCATATCAACGTCTAATTCTCTCACACTTACTTTGATTCTGCCATAAGCATCACTAGCATCCGTATGAATGACTGCTTCAGGACTGTAATCTCTGATTATATCTATTAATTCTTTTAGTCTCTGTATTGTCCCTATCTCGTGATTAACTAGCTGGATGCTTACTAGTGCTGTATCCTTATCCACGTAGTACTTAAGGATCTCGGGGTTTATGAAGCCCTCCTCATCTACAGGAATCCTCACTACTTTTAATCCGAAAAGCTCTCCGACAAACTCAGCTGGGAATATGACACTCAAGTGCTCAACAGATGAAACTAATAACTTCTTGCCTCTCAGATTCTTTCTGTTAGCTATGACGTAGCCTTGTATGGCTAAGTTATTAGCTTCAGTGCCGCTGTGCGTAAATACGAAATCCTCTGTATTGCTGGCCTCGACTGTTTTCTTTACAAGCTCCTTAGTCTCTATGAGAAGGTCTAGGGCTTCCCAACCCGGCTTATGAGTTATTGCTGGATGTCCATAACCATACTTATTGAAAAAAGGCCTCATGGCTTCTACGACCTCATCAGGTACGTAGCCTGAGTTCTCTAAGTCAAAGTAGACTTCTCTTGATGGCGTACCATGCTCTTTCAGTAGCTCTTTAACCATGTTCCATCCCTAATAACAAATTTATAGTAGAGTTATTAAGCGTTATTTGCTGTTCAAAAAGTAAACAGAGTTTATCTTACGCTAATAACTAATTTATTTTCGGTGAAAACTTTAAATTATTGTTGGAGGTGTTGCGTAGTGCTCGATCCAAGTGTTTTAAGGGAGGATTTTCCGCTCCTCATGAAGAGAAATCTCATATACTTCGATAACGCCGCTACGTCTCAGAAGCCTCTTCAAGTAATTGAGGCAATGAGGAATTTTTATGAGAACATTAATAGCAACATTCATAGAGGTGTTTACAGTCTCTCCATGGAGGCGAGTAGAGCATATGAAGACGCTCGCGAAGTAGTGAAGGATTTCATAAGAGCTAAGTATCTTGAGGAAGTGGTATTCACGAGTGGCGCTACTCAATCCCTTAACATAGTTGCTTACATGCTTGCTCCAAAGTTGAGTCCCGGAGACAACATCGTGGTCTCTATAATGGAACACCATAGTAATATGCTACCCTGGGTACGGATCTCCAAGCTTAGAGGAGTTGAACTCAGAGTTGTTAGATTAAGTAAAGACTACGTTATAAATTATGAAGAACTGACTGAACTGGTAGATAAGAAGACTAAGATTATAGCTATTAGCCACATGAGTAATGTGCTGGGAACTATAGTTGACATTAGAGCTGTTTCTAAGCTAGCTCGGGAAAATGAGTCGTTCCTAGTCGTAGATGGAGCGCAAAGCGTGCCTCATATGCCTGTCTCAGTTAGAGATCTCGACGTGGATTTCCTAGTTTTTAGTGGACATAAAATGCTAGGTCCTACTGGGATTGGAGTTCTCTACATTAAGAAAGAAATACAAGAGTTCTTAGAACCGCCTTTTACGGGTGGCGGCACGGTGGAGGACGTAACGCTTAAGAACGGTACTCTCGAGGTGAAATTTCTGAGGATGCCGTGGAGTCTGGAGGCAGGCACTCCCAACATAGCCGGTGCTATAGGCTTAAGTGAGGCAATTAAGTATCTCTCGAAAGTTGGAATGGAAAACGTAATTCTCCACGAGAAAGCTCTCACTGCTTACACGCTCAAAGAGGTCAGTAACGATGAACTATTAAGCAAATACGTTAAGATATATGGACCAACAAACCTGGAAGTAAGGGGCGGTATTGTAGCATTCAACGTTGATGATATGAATCCCAATCTAGTCGCATCATTTATGGATGCCTATAACGTAGCTGTGAGGAGTGGGTACCACTGTGCTCAACCCCTTCATGAGTATATAGGGGCAAAACTAGGTACAGTCAGAGCAAGTTACTATATTTATAACACTAAAGAGGAGATAAGTTTAATGATTGATGCGCTACGTGAACTCGTGAAAAATAGGAAGATCTTGCAGGCTACACGCAATAATGATATTATCTAGGAAGTTAAGACTCGCAGTATGTGCCTACTGCCGATGAGCTTATAGGTCTCATTATGTTTGAGATCTTACTTCTTTACTAAGAGCACTTATCAGCCCATCTACCCTCCTCTAATACATTAACTCTTACGTTTAGTTTGGTAAAGAATCGCCTCACCAACTTAATCACTTCATTAACGTCTATTTCGTAATTTAAGGAAAGTCCTGCCGCCCCCTCATGACCTCCACCCGACCCCCTAAGCTCTTCAGCCATATACGTAATTAGGTCAGACGCTACCGGAATTCTCAGAGTGTTTATTATTCTTCGAGAGGCTCTGACATAGATTCTTGTTTCGCCGGACCTGGGTGAAATAGCTATAGCCACATCAGCTCCTGAATCAATAAGGGTTTTCAGAACTGAAGCTTCGTACGCACCCACACAAGTTACAGCGAGTATAAAGTCTCTATTTAACTCGTAAAGTCCAGCTCTTGAAATCCCTTTAAGAATAGCTATTTTTTCGCTTCTGTCAATTTCTGTTGTAGTAATCATCATATTAAAAGCTTCTTCAAAACACTCACTACACAAGCTCATTAAGTAGTAGAGAGCTCGGAAAGTAGAAGGCTTAGCTAATCTCAAGTTCTTAGTATCATATAGTATTCCAGTAATCAAGAGAGTTGCTAAACGAGCTTCTGGCTTTAGCGAAAGTATCTCCATCATTAAAGCAACTAACTCACTAGTAGACCCAGCATCTTTAAAGTGAATAGACACTAGAGCCTTCTCAGACAGCTCGTTAGTTTCGTGATGATCTATAATCACGTAGTTGCGGCTAGTCGCAACGTCCAGTGCAGGAACTTGAGACTTGCTTGAAGCGTCGACACACACTATTAGATCACACGAATTTACTGAAGTGGCTAAGTCTTCCTCAAGTCTTAAATTCTTGACTATCTTAGCAGCAATCCTGTTAAGTCCTTCAGGAATGAGGACTCCAGACTTAATGGTGCTGGATACTGATTCAGTAATAAACTTGACCCCGAGAAGAGAAGCTATGGCATCAGGATCTGCGTCTCTGTGTGTAGAAAAACACACTACTGGATAGTTTTTAAGGGTATTCACTAGCTTATGTGTTAACTCTATTAGCCTTCCCATATCTTCTGAGTAACTCATCCTCAAACGACTCCAAAACATTATCAATTATTTGATCTAATAAGACCTCTAGCTCCGGATCCGGGTTTTTAGGTCCTCTATACTCTAGCTCAATAACCACATTAATCTGGCCTGAGTCGAGACTTAAAGAAATTGACGTCTCATACTCATCTACACGGCCAGATATAGAGTTAAGAAACCTACTCAGTTTATCCTCAATTAAAAAAGTCAGCTCTCTTAAGTCTTCCTGAGTTATTCGACTTAGGTCAAGACCTAAGGACTTCACGTAATCCTTACTAACCACTCTTTCCCTCGCCCGGCACTATCCTATACTTCTCTAGTTCTTTCTTCACGGTTTCAAACTGCTTCCTCAGCGACTCCTCAATCTTCTCGAAACTCTGTAGTCTTACCTCAAGTTCTTCTTTCTTTTCCTGAAGTTCTTTTATTGTAGAGTCCCTGTCTACTTTCACGAATACGAATCCAGTATTTTTATACACGGCTGTATCTGGCGAGACACTCTGGAGTATGTTTAAAGCTCTTTCAACATCTTTCAGCTCTGAAGAAATTACGGTCTTCTGCGTTATTACCGACGCTAGCTGAGACTCTATCTGTTGGTACTTAAGTATTATCTGCTCAAGTTCGGGCGGTATTTTCTGAGCCATACCATCGCCTCACATAGATAACGCCACACACCTTATAAAACTTCACTCAGATAGGCAACCAACTAACCTACTCGAGATTATTCATTGAGGTTCCTTAAAACCCCTATAATCATACTGACTAACCTGAGGGTGTTTGAGAGAGGCGGTATTAGTGCTCTCGGCTCAGAACCTCTGAAGACTAACTTGAGAGTACAGCTTACGCGACTAACATCAAACGAAGTACCCCTCAGCTTGAGGCTACTTTCAGGCATTAAAGATTTTAATAAAGCTTCAGCAAGTAAGCAGTCTTCTAAGTCAATTAATACCTCAACAAGAACCTCGCCAGTATCAGAACCGCTGAACACTTACCGAAACACCGATCTAAATGCTTTCCTGATTATTATTTAGAGTAGAGTAACATAATATCTTAGTTATGTTGAAAGCAGGTCCGCAAGCCCTCCCCGTACTAGAGCAGTAGAAAGCTATGGAGGCAATATTCTCGTTTCCGGTCACTTCAAGTTCTATGGCTTCAGTAGGTTCTGTAGACTCGTGTATTAGTGCGGGCCTAAAAATTTCTATCAGTACCTCACACACTCTCTGAGGGAATCCCTGAGGAACCCTACTAAAGTTAAGCACGAGCTTCTTCACATTGTAAGGTATTTGATGACCTCTAATCTCTCTAAGCAGCTTTAATGAAGACATCAGCATTAAGTATTTTCTAACTAAGTTTGTGGTGTCTCCTGGAACTAAGTATGTGAGTGCTGACGGATTACCCTTCTTTTCTAAAACCATTAAAACACCGTGTGAGGAGTAGTGCTTAGTAATAGCGGCAAGATCCTCATATGTTGCTTTACCCCTGTTAAACTTAATTGAGTTAGGAACTACCCTGACGAGGTCATTAACAAAACTCCTAGTTCTTCTTGAAGGCTCTCTAGAAGTAGTTATTAATAAGCTACTCATAAAAGAGCTCCACTTACTCCTGGACTTTCGGAGTCCCTACTTCTGTGGTGGGGGTATACGCGCCCCCAGCGAAAATAGTTTCACACTTAGGGCATTGCCATACTCCCACAGAGAGTCTCTTCATAGTCACTCTAGCTTTACAGAAAGGACACGTGACATCAGAGTATCTCTTCTCCATGATTTCCTTCCACTTCTTCCTCAGAGAAGAGCCGTACCTGGCCCCGAACCTCCCTGCAATGCCAGTAACTTTAAGTTTACTCATAGCTTTATCCCCTCACACAAACTATTTGAAGATTTTAAGCGTTACTCTTATTCTCAGGAGATTCTCTCTTCTCCTCCTCAGCAGGAGAGGAGCTTGCTACTTCAAGTACCTTAAGAGACTCAGCAACTTTCGTCATCAACTCATTACCTTTCCTTAAAGCCAACTCAGTAGCTTTCTCAACTTCCTGCAGTGTTAAGTATCCGTCGCCAGACTTCTGCAATCCAGCTATAGAGCCGTCCTCACCGACTCCCACAACTAGCTTAGCAGTTACTACCTTCTCCTCTTCTATCGTTGGATCAACTATTAGTGAATCACCTAACTTCCCCACAGTTACTGTAAGTGCTTTCTTAATTACAGGTAATAGACCAGCGTAAGATGACTTATCTACTTGTATCAACTCATTTTCTGTGACTGTATATCTAGGAACTTTAGTCGTTAGTAAAGCTGCTAGAGTAGCTATTGCTGAAGCGTCTATTAGATTTCCTCCATGATCTAGCACGTAAATGTCTATCCAGACAACCCAGACCTTCCTCCCAGGCACTACAACCAGCTTGCTAGTGTCTATGACACCGTACTCTCTTAAAACTCTGTCAATCACTCTAGCTAACTCGATAGCGTTCTCGTCAGGAGGTCCCGGCTCAAAAGCTGGTGATGCCGTAGGAACAAACTCGGCTGAAACTACTAAAACACCCTCTTCTGGGGCGTCAGCATATGGCGAGCCAAGCTCTAACTTCACCCCAACTAATACTTGCGTGTCACCGAGCTTCACTAACGCGGAACCGTCGGCTTTAGGCAAGTAGTCAGTAATTATCTTTAACTCTCTAAAGTCTTCTAGACCTCTCCCGTCAGCTCTCACACCCTTCTTCACAAGTGTTGAGAGAGTCTCTGCCTTAAGTCTAGGTATTATTGAGTCTGATGATGTAGGAGTTACAGACATCTTACTCCACCCTAACTAAATACTTATTACGTAAAGTCTCTTTCTGGAGCCTATACACCTCGTTAATGCCCTTAAGCGCTAGGTTTAAGGCCTGATTAAACTCTTTAGGCGTTAAAACACCATTTAGCTGGAGTAATGTGATCATATTGAGTGAGGGCGCCATAGCTACCGGCATGTCGGCCTCACCATAATTATCTTCAACTTGGTCTATATCTAGAACTAAATACCCGCTGACTTTACCTACAGCTACTGCCGCTACTAGGTCTCTCATTGGTATGCCGGCATCCGCTAGAGCTAATGAAGCTGCGTTGAGAGCTGCTGTCCGAGTTCCCCCGTCAGCACTAATGACTTCTATGAAAATATCTATTGATGTTCTAGGAAACGCCTCACTCATTACTACAGGCTCTAAAGCTTCTCTAATCACTTTAGAAATCTCTATCTCTCTCCTCGAGGGTGCTGGGTTTTTCCTCTCGTCAGTAGAGAATGGCGCCATATGATACCTGCACCTGAGTACAGCTCGGTGCGGCAATACCATGTAGCGTTGAGGCGGTTCTCTAGGACCGTATACTGCTGCTATGACTCTAGTCTTGCCAAACTCTACGTACGCTGAGCCGCTCGCGTTGCTCAGAATACCGACTTCCATCTTAGTAGGTCTCAACTCGTCTAACTTCCTCCCATCGTGACGTTTTCCGTCTTCATCTACTAACCTAGGTTTCTCTCCTCTCATTTTTCACCAAACCTCTCTTAACTTTCTCTACTAGAATAAATTCCTTCACACGGTCTGTTAACCCAGATATGTGTGCTTCTACCTCAATTTTCCTGATCGCTCTGACTACTATGTCTTCATATTGCTTATCCTCGCAGAGGACAATCACCCTGCCGTTGTTGCCGATAATTAGTTTACAGTTAGTTTCTGATTCAATTAATGACTGCATCGAGCCCTTCTTACCTATGAGTCTCGGAACCTTAACAGGGTTTATCTCTACTAAAGCACCATCAACAACTTTACCAAACTCCTTACCCTTAGTAGAGATTACTGGATTTCTAGTTCTGTCAAAGACTTCTACCTTGCCCACTACTACATCGCCTACGTCTAAGAAGTCTTTTAGATTTTCTTTAGAAGGATTGACTGCTCGCCCGAGATAGTCAACCGCGTATAGGGTTCCTGGGAATGGCGCTCTTATATCTAATTCCCAGTTAGTAAGTCCTACATCACTCACTATCCCAATCACTACGTCACCTACTTTAGGGTAGTAAGAGCCCTTAAGCGGTATTACCTTAAGACTCTTTTCTTGAGTATTGAGTTCGAGTAAGCCGACCACGGAGGAATAGTAGGAACTCCCTACTCTGTAAGCAGTAGTTGGTGTTGAGATTCTGTAATCTCCTTCAGCCAATTTATCTCCAGGCGCTACCAAAACTCTCTCTACTTTCTGCTCAACTTGAGTGCTCACTTAGATCACCTTAACACTCAGCTCCACATCACCTTTAGTTATCCTATTTACAGAATCTATCACATCATTCTGCATCCCAGCAGGTATCTCTATCTCCATATAGAGTGAGCCGTCATTTAACCACTTCTCGTTTTTGACGTCGCCTAGTTTTCTTAACTCGCTATATGCTCTCCCAGCAGTTGCGGGAGGTACTTTAATAGTTATTAGCGCCTTAGCTACCTTTATTGGGAGGACTTTAACTAATTCTTTGATTATCTTAGATGCTTGCTCTTCTACGGTCTTGTAGAGGTCTATTGAGACCCTGGCTTCCTCCATGGCTTTCTCTATGCGCTGAGGAGGGATAGGAACCTTAGTCTTAGGGTCTATCACGGACTTACTAATGTAATTTATTATCAGCCTCTTCTTCTGCTCTAGCAGTTTTCTCCTCTGTTCAGTAGTTAGTTGTAGTTCTCCCTTCTTTATTATTATGTCAGCGACAATTCTCACGTCTGTCGTGCCGAAGTTTTTCTGAAGTTCTTGTGGAGACGCTTTATCTCCTTTCTTAACGTCCTTATATATTATGTCTCCTACCAAGACCTCATTCACGTCTTTTAAATTTCCTTCTCTATACTTGAGGGCCTTGTCTGGATCTACTAATATCTCAAACCTAGAACCACTCTTTTCTAGCCTGGCTATCACGTACTCCCTACTACTCACCTGTTAACACCTGTCTTATGTATGAAGTCAGCAGTCTCTTCATAGGTAAGTTTCCTGAATATACCCTCTTCTAAAGTTACTATGCCTACCTCAATTAAGTCTGGAGAGAGGCCTTCCTCGGTAGAGGCTCTGAGAGCTTTTAAGGCTAACTCGATAGCGCCTTCCTTATCCACTTTCTTATCATAGTTTTTCTCTAGATACTCCATAGCAGGCTGTTCCCCAGACCCAACAGCTAGAGCTAAGTAAGCAAAGTAATACCCATTTATCTCAGTCTTAAAAACGTGAATGCCTTTCTTATCCCTGCCCACGAAAATTAACGAGACACCGAAGGGTCTGACGCCAGCGTGTTGTGTGTAGAGCTGCTTTACATCACAAACAGCCTTAACCACATACTCTACGTCAGCGGGCTCGTCATACACGAACCTGTAGTTGAGTGCTTCTCTCCTAGCATAGTCTATTAAGATCCTGCCGTCAGCAGCTAAACCAGCGAAAGAAGCCCCCATATGAGAGTCAACTAGAAATATCTTATTTATTGAGTTCATGTCTATAAGTGTTGATATCCTCCTCTTCTCAGCTACTAAAACACCGACTTCGTCTGTCTTGAGAGCTACAGTAGTCCAACCCTTCCTGACGTTCTCGGCAGCATACTCAACCTGGTATAGCTTACCGTCAGGTGAGAACACCGTTATAGCTCTATCGTAACCGAGAGCTGGTGGACCGAAAGCCATTTCCTAACCCTCTAACTCTTAATCGCGTGAAGTAATATAAACCTTCGACTTAACTAGCAATGACAAGTCTTCTCAGGAAGTACTTCCGAGTCTTACCTAAAAATAATAACCTCGTCCTTGAATCAAGTGTTGATTATATGTCTCGCCACGCATGAGAAGAGAACCGAAGAGAAAACATTGAGAAAGTAGCGATACAAGAAGCTAAATACTTGACCAAATATGAGAAACTCTATAAGAAGATCTAGTCTGTTGCTTGAGCCTCAAGTGAGTTGAAATGGTGGGGGGACGGGTCTACTGAGGGCGATATGAGCCCCGCGGGCTAACCTGGCTACCCCACCCCGCTACTCTGTCCCCCTACTCATTATTAGTAATTACGAGGTTTTTAAGTATTAGGTGGTCTCTTGACGAGAGACCTGACTACCCCCCATTCAGGACTTACTTCAGGACCCGCGCCGTATATCTTTGACGCCACGACCTCAAGGTCTAGTTCTGTCGGTATGTTTAGCCTCTTAGATATACTCCACGCCTCAGCTAGCGAGTCGGTATCCGATATTGCTTGAGCTAACTTGTTTATCTTCATGACGCTCTCACTCTTGAGGAGGAATGTGATGAGGGTTAAGGCGTTTACGTCTATAGTCCTACTACCCCCTCTTATCTTTTTGCTCCCCAAACAACCTTTAAGTGCTAGGTAAGGCGCCCTACTAGCTTCTGTCTTAACACGATCCATCAAGTCTTCGTAGAAGCTCGCGTGATGTTCCCAAAAACCTATAATGCCAACATATCCTCCTATACTAATCACTTCATTTATCTTTTGCAATACTATGTCTTGAGAGAGCTCACCGTCAGCGCCTAACGCGGTCACACCAACAATCCCCCCGACCTTAGCCGTAGCTGCTAGGGTTATGGAGTCTGTTAGAGGAGACCACAAATTGTCTTCCCAGCCCTCAGCAAGAATATCGCCACCGACGTCTAAGTCAATTAAGACGCTCTCCCCATCTCTCATTAATTCCTTGAAGCACTCGTAAACTCCGCTAACGCCTCTCTCAAGAGTCACTGCAGGAACTTCCCTCTTGAGTTTCTCGGCTACGTAGGCTGTGTGAGGCTTGAAAAAATACTTACCGCGCCCTACGTATGTGTCCTCACTAACCCAAACACATTTACTTAACCTAGCATTTTTAATACTGGCTACAGGCACGGGTCCGGGATAAGGGTCTACAACCCACCTCTCCCATAAAACCCCTAACGGAGAACATTCTTGAACACCTACAACCTCCTCGAGAATCTTACAGAAGACGAAGGCAGATATTACGTCCCCTCCACCACCAGCCCCAACAACCACCACGTTCTTGGCCTCACGCAACTTAGTAACGTAGTTATTGTTCAATTAGCATCCCCGACTGATATATACCAATGCTAAAAACTTTTCTTAATCGATATGAATACCTCGTTACTAATCCACTTCCTGTAGTATTAATGCCTAGGATAATCTTGATAAAACTAGTAGCAGTCTAAGAGAACTAGGAGAAAAGAGAAAGAATAGTGGTTAAGGCTTAAAGTCTTGTATGCAAAAACGCGTTATGATCTAGCTCTCCTGAGGCCGCTTACGAAGAGTCCTATCAGCAGGAAGTCGAGCACTACTGATACAGCTACTATAGTTCCTGCACCGGCTTGATAGAGTGGTGGTAAGTCCGGTACTACAGCGTAAAGCCACCATATGAGGCCTGCCGTAACGGTTATCCAGAGGAAGAGTGCTGGAATCATTATTAGTAGTGAAGTACGTCCTCTAACTTTCTGTATCGCGTACGCCCACAAAGCTACGGTAAGCAGAGCTAGAGCTGCTAGTAGCTGGTTAGTTCCTGCGAAAGCAGGCCAGATGACTGAATATGCGTAAACCTTCCTGTCCAGCTCCGGCACGTATATTTGCGGGTAGGCCATAATAGCTCCAAGCACTACAGGTATGATGGAAGCTACCCACCTATTAGTTAAAACAGCGTAAGCGGCTCTGCTCCTCGGTTGCAACCAGTCAAAAAATTCTCTCCAGGCGAACCTAGCTAGCCTGTTAGACGTGTCTAGCGTCGTCATGACGAAGGAGGCAAGAGCCCACGCAGCAAACGTCCTAAACGTTGTGTAGACAGATATGAAAACTCCTGAACCAAATATTCTTGACCAAGCTACTGCTTGCTCAAGACCATAACCTGTGTAGAATCTCTCCGCGGCTCCCAAGCCTATTATTTCAGGCGTTTTAGTGATGTTAATTCCGGCCTTGAGTAGCGCGTCAGCTACGGGGAGTCCCGTGTTAGCTGCTAGAGTCGCAAAACTCCAGGCAAGTGCCGCCGGCGTAATTACGGCGAGGGAAGAAACAGCTCCCTCAGTAAGCATGCCACCATAACCTACGAGGAGCGCGTCAAGCTCGTTCGCTAACTGCTTTGAAGTAGTTCCTGACCCTACTACTGAGTGGAACCCCGATAACGCGCCGCACGCAATCACTAACGGCACAGTTGGCCAGAAGTAAGCTATGTCCTTGCCGGCAGCTACTCCTACAGCTCCTATTACTAATCCCTTAGCTACGAAACTCGTGAATATAGGGCCGGTAAATAGGAGGTCAGGTATTATTAACGCTCCTATTATTGCTAACGCTACGAAAGTCCAGAGCAGGTAAGCATTTATGTAGTCTCTGGGCTGTAGCAAGTACCATACTGGTAGTGCCGCCGCAATTATAGAGTAGAGTGAGAGCACGACTATCCACGACTCGTATGGCAAGTGTGTCGGGACACTTAATGAGTAGAAGAAAGCTACTATTAGTAGTACTACAGCTATTAGAGTTCCTACCTTAACGCTAACGCCGGTCCTGTATACTAGAAGCCCAAATAGGAGTGCTATAGGCATAAAGATTACTGTTATTGTTGCCGCGGTGGGAACACTCACGAAAGTGGATGAGGCTACGCTTAAGAAAGCTGCTAAGACTAACACGAGTGCAAACCAGACATACGCTAGGAATATATACTTAGCTTTCTTTCCCATTACGTTCTCCCCTATAGTCATGACAGACACTCCACCATGTCTGACGCTAGCCATAATCGATAAGTAGTCGTGTACCGCGCCAATGAATATGTTGCCGAAGAGCACCCATATCAGCGGTAGCCCCCATCCCCACACCATAGCCGTTGCAGGGCCTATGATAGGTCCTGCCCCAGCTATTGAGGCGAAGTGATGTCCGTAGAGTACGTATTTGTTAGCTGGCACGTAATCAATCCCGTCAAACTTCTCGTAAGCCGGGGTTATTCTGTCTGGGCTTGCTCTCGCAACCTTCTTCTCGAGTAGTCTCTTCCCGTAGAAGACGTAGGCTAAACCATACACAACCAGAACGGTAAGCAATATGAGTATTACTGGCACAGCATCCATAACAAACACCCCTAACTCAACTTCCTACCTGTCTTAGCCTCAACTAATTTCTTGAGGTTTGTAGGTACTTCACCGAGCCATAGCGCAGGACCTAAGATAATCAGCAGAAAACCTGTAGAGATCAGTACAGCATCAGGAGCTACCTCACCCTTAACTCCTATGCTTCCCTCTGTTAAGCCTATGTAGAGTATTTCGTAGGCAAATATTATGAGGCTTAGAAAAGTCATCACCAAGCCTAGAGCCTCCTTAGCTTTCACTAAAGAGACACCTCACTTAAATATTAAGGAGGAGAGGTTTATAAGTTTTCTTCATAATCTCACTACTCTTCATGAAAAATTAAGAATGACTAACTTAAGATTGTTGTTTAATTTTTTAAGTTCTCAAAAAGCTTAGACTTGACGCGAGCTTAATCTACGATAGGATGCTGTCTTTACCTAACTTAACAGATTCATACGGATTAAGACTCTCCTGGTCTGGCTGACGAGCCATTTATCACTATGTGTAGATTTCCCTGTGAGTATTAACTCGCTGACAATCTTCCTTTGTTTTTCGTCAAGCATCATCATTCCTAGCATAAATATTTTTTCCTCAGTTGTTAAAGGGGCTCCTAATTCTCCGGGCAACTTAACTAAAGCCTTCCCTAAATCACTTAAGTCCCACGTGTCATTACCTACCCTCACTACTAGAGGATTCCAAGTAAGTAGCACTATCTTGATCCAAGCACCACGTACTCTGAGCTTAGGATACTTCTCACGCAACTTAATACCTATTTCCTTTCGTGTTTTAGGACCTTCTGCGAGAATTCTAGCTACATCTCTACACCTAATATCGAATAGAGCCGTGAGGATCCCTCTGCATTCTCTACTACAGAGTTTTTAAATTTTTTGTGACCAGAAGCCAAGTCCTTCCGCATGAGGAGGAATTCATAACTATAGGAACTGAAGAGCATCAGTGCGGATTACTCACATCACTTCTCAGAGATCGAGGACCTCATCATTTTCTAGCTAAGTGTTTTTAGCCATCACGTCATATTAATCCTTAGAATCGTAATTAATATATGTTTGGGGGTTAAGACTTGGAAGAAATACGGGCTCGCTTGGCAGCAGTTGCTGAAGCTATTAAGTTTCTTCAGGGACGGGAGTTAATAGGCTTAGGAACTGGTAGTACTACAGAGCTCTTTATTAAAAAAGCTCATGAGAGGGGATTGCTGAAGGGTAAGTCTTTAGTAGCTACCTCAGCAAAAACAGCGATGTTTTTAGCTGAGCTAGGTTATAGAGACATAAACCCTTTAGCAGTTGAGGAGCTAGACCTTTACGTAGACTCAGCTGATGAAGTTGACTTAGAGGGCAGGATGTTGAAGGGTGGTGGAGCAGCTCTAACTATGGAGAAGCTATTAGCTAAGCACTCTGAATTAAGAGTTTTTATAGTTGATGAGTTTAAAGTAGTTGAGAAGCTAGGTTCAAGACACCCTATACCTGTTGAGGTGCTACCTAACGCGTTAAGAATGATCTTAAGAGACCTGAGGAAGCTCGGCGCTCAAGCCTCACCAAGAGAATGTAACGGCAAAAAAGGCCCTATAGCTAGTGACGTTGGGGGCATTATAATTGATGTAATTCCGCCCGCAAATATAGAGCTAGAAGAGTTTGCTAAAACATTAAAAAGTCTTACAGGAGTTATAGAAACAGGCTTCTTCCTAAATGAGGCAGACATAATCATTATCGGCTTCAGAGACGGAAACATAAAATACCTGAGAAGAACCTAAATCGGTTTATCTGACTCCCTCAGCACGTAATGGTGGGTGTGGAAAGCCTCTACTCACTATTGATTGAACTCTCGGCTGATATTCGGCAGGTGTGAGCTCGTGCCGTGTCTCAAGAGCCTGCGGAGACTTCAGAACGGGAAACGATCACTAATATCCTCGCTCTCCTTTCTCAAGCCCAATTTTAGTTAAGTACTCGTACGCTGATAGGGCTGCTAAAGCGCCTTCAGCTGTTGCAGTGACTACTTGATCAAACTTCTTTTTATAATGTCCGCCCGTGCAGTCACCGGCAGCAAATATGCCCTCAATGTTTGTTTTTTGTCCTGGTTCTATTATCACGTAACCGTGCTCGTCTAGTTTAAGACCTATTTTATTGAAGAAGTCTTTAGGTGGTTCTGACCCTATCTCTACTAACACACCATCTACTCTTATCTTCCTGATTTCGTGAGTAACTAAGTTTTCTACTTCTACCCACTCAACTGATTTGTCTCCTCCTATACTCCTGACTACAGAGTTTAGCACTAGCTCTATTTTTGGGTGGTTGGTGACTGACTTAACGTACACGTCGTACGCTCTAAAAGAATCTCTCCTGTGTATGAGGTAGACTTTACTTGCGTATGAAGTCATTAGTAGAGCTGACTGGAGGGCTGAGTTACCACCACCTACTACAGCAACTATTTTTTCTTTGAATAGTGGGGCGTCGCAAGCAGCACAGTATGTAACGCCTTTGCCAGCGAGTTCTGCCTCGCCTGGAACACCTAGCTTTCTTCTCTTACTACCTACAGCTAGGATTACCGCCTTGGTAGTGAAGACTGCTCCAGACTTAGTTAAGATTTTGAATGTATTATTTTCTCTCACAATATCTACTACCAAGTCTTTATATATTGGTACTTCATACTTTCTCACGTGATCTACGAATCTTTTAGCTAGTTCTGGACCAAGAATGTCTTGCACTCCTATATAGTCATCAACTACGCCTGCCTCGTTTAAGGTCCCTCCTATGTCTTCACCGACGCAGGCGGTTTTGAGTCCTAGTCTCTTACAGTAGAGAGCTGCCGTGAGTCCTGCAGGACCCGCCCCAACGACTAAGACGTCTAGAGTCTCTGTCTCTCGCGGCTTCTTAGGCATTCCTAGCCTAAAGCTCATCTTAATCTCCAGCGTTAAATATGGTAGTAAGGATTATATAAGTTAGAGTGAGTACGGTGTGGGGTTGACGTAAGTTCATGAGGTATCGCAAGCTACTCCATGACTTGTCAAGTAATTACATAGAAGTTCTCGAATGCAGAGATCTTAGTGTGAGTCTTAATAGACCTGACGTCAAGCAAGAATTAACTAATATAACTAGACTACTAAGAACTTCTGAAGAATTCAGGAAAGACTTGGCTCACTATACTCAAACATACAAGGACTTCCTGAAGAGCTATCTTAAGGCACCCTATAGCAAGACAGGATATTCTCCCGAGAATCTGGCTAGGACATTCCTTAGAAACCCCTTCGCTAGAGTGAGAAACGATCTTGAAGGGATTAGGTACATAACAGAGTTGAAGACATTCATACCAACGCTCGTAGTAGATAGGGATAAAGTAGGTCTCCCTTTAATACTTCGTAAAGCCTTTAAACACGAAGTAATTCCAGGTTTTAAATCACTCTTAGAACTCTCAGGTTATGAGTTAGTCTTGGCAGACAGCGCTAACAGACCTGTCTACGTACTCTTCTCGAAGAGAAATAAACTCTACACGGTAAGCAAAAACACTAGAAGAGCACTCATGCTATCCTTCGGAATACCCGGACTCCCCAGATACTTCATCAGGCAGTCAACCAGTATTTTCAGAAAGTTAATAACTACATGCTATCCTCAAAGTACTTGTGACTACCTAGACGTGAAGACTGCAATAAAAACTCCCCTAATCTGAGTTAGGGATTTCAGCAAGCTAAGACTTTATTTATAGTTACGAAACTTTAAAGTGGTGTCTTTAGTGATGATTAAGGTTAACGCACCCTACATAACAGATGAAGAAGTGCAGGAAGTTATTAAGGTTTTGAGGAGTGGTAACTTAGCTGCTGGAGAGTATGTTCGCCTTTTTGAAGATTCTTTCGCTAAGTACTTGAGGGTAAGACACGTTCTCACGGTGAGTAACGGTACAGTAGCTCTCTACTTAGCTCTTAAAGCTTTAGGCATCGGCTCCGGTGATGAGGTTGCAGTACCTGACTTCACATTCTTTGCGACCGCGTCATCGGTCGTGCTAGCTGGAGGTAAGGTGATTCCAGTAGATATTGACTTAGAGACTTACAACATAGACCCTGACGACTTAAAAAAGAGGCTCACAGAGAAAACTAAGGCCGTCATACTAGTACATCTCTATGGTCAACCAGCTGATGTAGACTCAGTGAGAGATGTTCTGGATGGCAAGAATATCTTCTTGATTGAGGACTGTGCACAATCACACGGAGCTGAGTACAAGGGGTTCAAGACAGGGTCTTTAGGCACTGTATCAGCTTTCAGCTTCTACGCTACTAAGAACCTGACTATGGGTGAAGGAGGTGCTGTAGCAACTAACGAAGACAGCATAGCTGAGTATGTCAAGCTTCAGAGAAATCACGGACAAGTAGAGAAATACCTTCACTCAGTGATCGGGTGGAACTTCAGGATAACAGACCTTCAAGCAGCTCTAGGGTATATCCAACTAGCTAAACTAGATATGATGAATGAGAGGAGACGTGCTATAGCCAAGATATACAGCGATGAACTCTCAAGACTTGAGATGCTGAGGCTTCCTACAGAAAAGCCTTACGCTAAACACGTTTATCATCAGTACACGGTATGGGTCCACGGCAGTAGTGTTAGAGATAAGTTGAGTGAGTTCCTCAGGAATAGAGGAGTGCAGACAGCGGTTCACTACCCTCATCCCATACATATGCAGCCAGCTCTGAGAGAGTATCTGATCATGAATAAGAAGCTGTATAACTCTGTAGAAGCGTCTAAGCACGTCCTCTCACTCCCGATGCATCCGGGCTTGAGTGACGACGATGTCTTGATGATTATCAAATATATTAAGGAATTCTTTAGAGATCTTAAAACTTAGAGAAGTCTAAATTTTATTTCCTCTAACACAATTATTTTGGTGTCAGAGGGTGAGGACAAAAGACTTGAGCGAGTCTGTAGAAGACTACATACTCACGGTGTACCGTCTAGAAGTGCTTTATGGGAAGGCTAAGACTTCTCAGATTGCTAGAGAATTAGGACTGAAAGAAGGTACTGTAAGTAAAGTTTTGAAGAAATTACGAGAAAGCGAGTTTGTAGTTCTGAATAGGTATAGAGGGGTTAAGTTAAGTGAGTTAGGCAGGAAAGTAGCTGAGAAGATATTGAGGAAGCATGCAGTTATAGAAGTATTCCTCACTGACTTCCTAGGTTTTGATAAGCTTAAAGCGCACTACCTCGCGCACAAGATGGAACACTTACCTGATGAAGTTGTTGAAGCAATATACCTCAAATTAGGTAAGCCAAGTCTACGCTACTTCATATCATTCGTGAGAGAATTAAGTATAGACGATTACAACCAAGTAATACCACTTACTAAAACTGCCGCAAACAAGTGTTACGAGATAACACACTTATACGTCGAATTAAGCACTGTCTTAGATAAGCTTTCTAAATCTAATTGTGGGTACCCTTGCGTGATACGTGTTAAGGGTCTGGGTTCTAAGGGGGTTTCAGTAAGCACTCCTAATACTGAGATAGTGTTTACCTATCAAGAGGGAGAGACTATATACGTTAAGGAGGTGTCTTGTAGTGAGTGAGTCCGTATCTCTTCTTTCTGGGGTGCCAGAAGGCTGTAGAGTGCGCGTGCGTAGAGTATGTGCGGGTAGGGGTCTCTCAACAAGACTTTATCAGATGGGGATAGTGCCTGGCGAGGAAGTGCTAGTTAAACATAATAACAGAGGCTTCATCATCTTAGAAGTTAAGGGAGCCGAAATAAGTCTCAGTAAGGGTGTAGCTTCAAAAATAGAAATTGAGTACTTACCTAACTGCCTTTAAATATTACGTTCGCTTCCAGTGAATGAAGTCTTCTGTTTTTGACTTGTTCAGTAGAAACAATAATTATTAACTTAATATATGAAAATAATTTATTGGTGTATGCTTTGAATCAAGAAAGACTAAACCGTAAGGTGATTGACGAGGTCCAGAAGATTGTCTGGCCAAGACCTCTCAAGCTTTTTACCGCAGGTCCTGTCGCATGCTTTCCAGAAGTTCTTGAGGTCATGAAACTTCAGATGTTTAGTCACAGGTCTAAAGAGTATAGGGAGCTACACAAAGATACTGTTGAGAGGTTAGCTAAGTTTGTTGAGGCTGATGAAGGCGTTGTTATCTTGTTCCCTAGTAGTGGTACTGGAGTAATGGAAGCTAGTGTGAGAAATTTTGTTTCGTTAGGTGGCAGTGTTCTCACTACAATAATAGGTGAGTTTGGTTCTAGGTATAGAGAAGTAGTCGAGAGTAATGGTAGGAGGGCTATTACTTTAGAGAAGGATGCTGGTGAGCCCGTCTTCCCGGAAGAGCTGGATGAAGCTTTAAGAAAACACCCTGAAGTAGAGGCTGTGACCATAACGTATAATGAGACTAGCACAGGTGTCTTGAACCCGCTTAAGGAATTAGCTGAAGTCGCTAAGAAACATGGTAAGCTAGTCTTCGTAGACGCTGTCTCAGCTATGGGGGCTGCTGAGATAAAGTTTGACGCATGGGATCTCGACGTGGTGTTCACGAGTAGTCAGAAAGCTTTCGGCGTTCCTCCAGGTCTTGCTATCGGGATATTCAGTAAGGAAGCCTTAAAGAAGGCTGAGACTATACCTAATAGAGGTTGGTACTTCGACGTACTGAAGTATCTGCACTACCAGGAGAAAGAGTGGTCAACTCCTTCAACGCCGCCAATACCTCAGATAATAGGACTCAACGTCATGTTGAGAGTAGTTGATGAGATGGGCGGTAAGAGTGTCTGGCTCTCCATGTATTCTGAGAGAGCTAAGATGGTTAGAGAAGGGGTTAAGGGGCTGGGTCTAGAGCTCTTTGCTAGGAGGGGTTATGAGTCGCCGACCATAACCTCCGTCAAGTCTCCTGAAGGTATTGACGGCTACGAGGTTTACAGCAGGGTTCGCGAAAGGGGTTATGAGATAGCAGCTGGTTACGGGAAATTTAAGAAGACTTCTTTCAGGATAGGTCACATGGGCTACATGCCTAGAGAATACATAGAAGAGGTACTAGACGTGATCAAAGAAGTGTTGGTAGAGCTCGGGTGGGTGAGTAGAAAATGAAGGCACTAATTGCTGCTCCAATCCATAAAGACGCTGTAAAATTGCTTGAGGACGCTGGTATTCAAGTAGTGTATAGAGAGTATCCCTCAGAAAAAGAGCTTAGTGAGTTAGTGACAGACATAGACATCTTATTAGTCAGGAGTAAGCCATTAGTTACTGCTGAAGTAATAAGTAAAGCTGAGAAGCTAAAGATAATAGCGAGGGCAGGCGTAGGACTAGACAACATTGACGTTAAAGTAGCTGAAGCCAAGGGCATTAAAGTAATCAATACTCCTGAGGCACCAACGAGGAGCGTGGCTGAACTAGCTATAGGTTTGATGCTTGCCGTAGCTAGGAAGATAGCATACTCTGATAGAAAGATGCGTGAGGGTAGGTGGGTTAAGAAAGAAGCTGAGGGGGTAGAACTCAAGGGTAAAACGCTAGGCATAATCGGTTTCGGAAGGATAGGTAGAGAGGTTGCCGCAATAGCTTCTAAGGGTCTGGGCATGAAGATACTATATTACGACGTTTATAGAGCAAGTCCTGAGGTAGAGAAGGAGCTGGGCGCCACGTATGTGGACTTAGAGACCCTAGTCAGAGAATCTGATGTTGTTAGTGTTCATGTTCCTCTTACTTCTGAGACTAGGGGTTTGGTTAGTGAGGGTTTGTTGAAGTTGATGAAGAAGAACGCAATACTAATAAATACTTCTAGAGGAGCCGTAGTAGACACTAAAGCACTAATAAAAGCATTAAATGAAGGATGGATAGCAGGAGCAGGACTAGACGTATACGAAGAAGAACCACTACCACCAAACCACCCACTAACACAACTTGACAACGTTGTTTTAACGCCACACATAGGCGCCTCAACAGAAGAAGCTCAAGAAAGGGCCGGTATAGACGCTGTTAAGAAAATTCTGGAGTTAATCAAGGAACTCAAGTAAGTTAACGACAGTAGCAAGGTGGTTATTTATTGTCATCAGTAGAGAAAGTCCGCGTGAAGATACCTAAATATGATATACCTGCTGTCAGGCTAAAGTACGTGTTGCTTGACGCGGACATTCTATTGCCTCATGAAGAGATAGTCACAGAAAGATTAAGTGATATAATTAGGAATATAGAAGAACATGACGCTCTTGACATGCCCATAATAGTAGCGCCTATACCAGGCAGTAGCAAGTATCTCATAGTAGACGGGCATCACAGGTGGGCAGCCCTCATAAAGTTAGGGTGTAGGAAAATACCTTCAGTAATTGTAGATTATTTTGATCCTAAAATTAAAGTCTTTACTTGGTACCCTGCTTTTTCCGGAGAACCTGAGTTGCTTCTCAGCAGATTGCGTGAGTTAATGCTAGATATTAAGAAGTGTGATTTGAGTGTTGACTTAGTCACTGATGAAGACTTAATTAACAAGGCCTTCTTAATATTTGATAAGAGTGGCGGGTGCGTGTCTATAGAGGGGGATGTCGAAGTTCAGAGGCGTGTACTGAGGGTACTTGATGAACTCACTGTAAAGGATTTAATAAGACTTACTTGGTATGGCCTGCTTTCAGACGCTTCAGAAGATCTACGCAAAAGTGAAATAGATTGCGTGCTAGTGAGGAGAGCTTTCAGCAAGTCTGAGATAATGGAGTACGTTAGTAAAGGCGGTATATACCCGCCTAAGACTACTAGACATTTACTCCCCTTCACTCCTATTAAAGACTATATTAAACTCGAAGTAATGTGTACTTAGTTTTAGTAGTTTCTTGTTCTAGTCTGTCAATGAATCTTAGCCTCTTTGCTGGGTCTGGGTGAGTCGAGAATATCTCTAGAGGAGATATCTTTTTCTGGGATTTGATCCACTCAACTACTTCGTCAATGTCGTAAGTTCTTATAGATCCTATGCCTAATTCAGGGTCTGATATAAGTAGTGCCTTAAGTTTAGTGGCGCTACTAATGTCTCTGGCCCTGGACCTGCTTACGGCTCCTGACATTACGAGGATCCTTGCGAGAGCTCTCTGGAGGTTTCTGCCGCCTTCAGACAACGTGAGTACTGAGTTGGAGTCAGCGTAGTATTCTCTGAGTCTGCTTATATAGAGGACTATCAGGTTACTCAGGAAAGATATGATTATTAGAACCATTCCTACCAAGAAAGCAAGCACTGGCGTTGACCTACTATCTCTACTACGTCCCGAGCTGAAAAAGCCTGAATACATGAGTATCCTGCCAAGCCAGTAAATCAGAGCTGGCAAGATACTTATAATCATCATTACTTCTACATCCCTGTGTTTTATGTGTCCTATCTCGTGAGCTACTACGGCCTCTACTTCTTCACGAGGTAGGTTCTCTATAAGTCCTCGTGTAACAGCCACTTTATATCCGCTCAAGAAATTACCGTACGCGAAAGCGTTAGGTATTCCCAAGTAAGATATCATAGCTTTAGGGACTTTCTTAAGCCCTGAAGCTTTAGCAACCCTCTCAACCATTTCGGCAACCCATAAGTCTCCCGTACTACTGACTGGCTTAACCTTATAGAGTGCTTCTATGATCCAAGGACTGATTAACCACTGGATGAAGTGAATACCTACGACGAATATCAGAATAAACGTCAGTAGAGTTACTGCGTCCACGCCGTAAAAGAATAAACTCAGTATAGCTGATATTATCAGTGTTGTTACGCCTATTACTAACGCTATGGACCCAAGCATCGAGAGCTTCAACTTAATTAAAGACGCCACGCTGACTTCACCCCACATATACTATACTTAATTCGATTTTTAAGTTCTCTAAGATAAGCAACCTTCTTTTCCTATCATTTGTTCCGGAATCGGAAAACCCTAACACAAATACACAAATCTATTGCGATGATGTCTACGCTTGAGTATTGTCTCTGTTCGTGAGCCGAAAAATTAAGAGCAAAGATGGATTTGTCCAGACCTAGCGTTAATTGGTCAGGAGAGGTTAGGAAATTCATAGAGGAAAATTAGTAGGCCTCATTAGCGTCGACTCGCCCTCTTAGATAGAGGCCTTCACGCTTCTCGGTATCTAGGGTTCGCAACTGTTTTAGTGTGTTGGGTTTATAAGGGTTTTGTAGGATTTTTCATGATGATGAGAAATACTTCAAGCCACCTAAGGATGGAACTAGATGTGAGTCCCGTGCCGTTAGGCTTGAAGGGTTTCCATGACCCCCGCGTGGAGTGGCTAGTAGCCACAGTGAACCGCGGGCAAGAGGCACAACCCGTCCTAGAAAAACCTACAGAAACCTAGGGCGAGTTAGAATCGCTATCCTAGATGATTTTGGCGGCATCTGAAAGATCGTGTTCCTTAAACCGTTGCTTCTAGGGTTGTGTGGGTCTCTTTAAATTGAGTGTGTTCTTATCTTATGTTGGTGTATGATGTGGTTGTGGTGGGTCCTGCGCTGGTGGTCAAGCATGTAGAGACTTCTGAGTTATTGAGGCGAGCCTACGAGTTTCTCGAGCAAGATGAGGAGGTTCAAGCACTTATAAAGATGTCTAACGTTATGGCGGTGAGTAGGCTTAGGTATAATG